>JAKQXH010000085.1 GCA_029561555.1 Candidatus Omnitrophota bacterium | reverse complement strand
GGCTACGGGAGAGAATATGGTGGTGACATTCGCGAACGCGTCTGCGGCGTTGTCGTCGGCGATGCAGTTGAGGGGTATTGCGGAGACGGACGCGGGGGGAACGGCGAGTTATCTGACGGGTGAGATATTGGCGAAAGCGCGGAACATTCCGGGTGCTTCGGGCGTGAAGTGGATGATCGAGAACACGGACTACACGATCAGCGGAACGCCCGGGAGCGCGGATGCGACGATCACATGGACGGACACGGGAATCAATGTGGTGGTGACGTTTGAGAATGCGCAGACTGCCTTAGCTCAAGCGATGCAGTTGAGAGGGGTCGCGGAGGCGGACGCGGCCGGCACGGCGGGCTGGGTGACGGGAGAAATCCTGGCGAAGGCTCGGCATGTTGAAGGCGCGACAGGCGTGAAGTGGATGATTGAGACGGAAGATTATACGGTAAACGGAACCCTTGGAAACTCGGACGCCACGATCACTTGGACCAATACCGGGATTAACGTGGTGGTGACCTTTGAGAATGCGCAGAATGCGCTGGCGGCAGCGATGGAGTTGCGGGGGATCGCGGAGGCGGATGCGTCGGGCACGGCAGGATATATTACCGGCGAAATTCTCGCACAGGCGCGCGGCGTTGAAGGCGCGACGGGGGTGAAGTGGCTGATTACGGGTGAGGATTTTAATATTAACGGGACGATCGGAGAAGCGGGAACGACGCTGACGTTTACGGATCAGGGTGGAAATGTGATTGCGACGTTCCAGAACGCATCAACCGAATTGGCCGATAGCCTGATTGCGCGGGGTGTTCTGCAGGAAACCGCCGACGGGCTTGCCGGCTTCCTTTTGGGAGAAATCATTGCGGATGAGAGGGGTCTTGGGAGAGGGGTGAATTGGATTTTCCCCGGAACGGATTATACCGTCAACGGGGTGATCGGTGCGGAAGGCACGACGATCACCATGACCCAAACCGGGACGAATGCGGTCATGTCCTATCAAATGTCCGTCGATGCGAACGGGGTTACCGTTACGAATCTTGAAACTCACGGGGTTTCGGAAGCCGAGGCAACGGGAATCCTGGGTTCTTTTCTGGGAGACATTATTGCTTTTGAAAGAAACGGGGTCAATCCTTTGCCGACTTTCATCATCAAGGAAACCGATTATACGGTAGAGGGGAGGATTGACGACAACAATACGATGACGATTCGCCTGACGCCGACCGGCAGCAATGCGGTGCTCTCCTACGGGGTTTCCATGAATACGGAGAGCGTTCAGGACGCGATCGCGGCCGGAGTGGCCGCGGTCGGTTCGATGAATTCAAATAATGTGCAGGGGCAGACCGCTTCTCTGGTCGGACGATTGATCGCATATGGCCGCGGGATTATCGATATGCCTTCCTATTTTGACAGCCGCGATTTCCAGATTACCGGCAGTGTCGGGTCGGAACCGGGGGCTTACATGACGGTGGAGTTGACTCCGCGAGGGGAGACCAAATTTGTTTCGTTTCTGACCGTTGCGTACGGCGCGAACGGTTCGGGGGGGATTATTCAGCTTACCCGGGATGCCATGGTGGATGCTTTGGCGGATCAAATGCGCGGGCAGTCACAGTATCAGGGGTGGAATGATACGCGTTTGGCGGAGGAAGCGGGGAGGTTGATCGATGCGGACACCAGTGCGCTGGCCCGGGGAGGCGGTTTCAGTGAGCGCTTGATGAGTCTCTGCCGTTTTGATGACGCCGGACGGGTGATTGGGTTGAACACGGCTTCCGGCGATGTCTATATAACCAATGATTTCGTTACGCTTCATCCGACGACGATTACGACGGCGGACGGAGGAACGGATACGATTGTGGTTCCCGGTTTGACTCAGGACGGACAGCATTTTTACGAGAACAGCATCCGGATTTCCATGGATCCCGAGTTTGAAGCTGCGATTACCGCCGCGGCAAGTCAAAGACTTGCTTTGACCAACGGTGTGCCTTTGGCCGAACAGCAGGGGGTGGTGGAGGGTTTCATTAACGGGTTAGCCGAAGACATGATGGCGGATACGGCTTTCTGGGGAGACCCGAGCAGCCTGTTTATTTATGACCCGGCGGAGCCCTGGAAGATCGCGGACTTGACTCCGCACGCGATGCAGAAATTGACAGAATTGCTCGGCAAGATGGGGGACGTTCGCGGGGAAGTCAATCAGGTGATCCAGAGACTTTACGGAAGAAACCTGGACACGACCAATGCGATCGACATGGGGCTTTGGATTTCTCTCGCGAAAGGATGCGTGACGAATAATACGGACAGTATTTTCCCGTCCGATAAATCTCTGACGCTGGGTCTCGAGCTGTTTTACTCTGCCGCGCAGGTCCGGCAGAGGCGACAGGCCGTTACCAGCATGAAAATCGAAGAAATCAATATGGAGATCGCGACGTTTGACGCGGTGCGGGTGGTGTTTGATACGGCGATTGACATGAACCGCGTCCGGTCGAGAATCCGGCTGATCGATGATCGCATCGCCGAGATCGACGCGATGATCCGGAGAACGACTTCCCAGGACGCGCTTGATACGCTTCGGATGAGGCGGCATCAGCTGGTTGTGAGGAAAGACGGCGAACTCAGGGATCTCGCGCGTATCCAGGGCATCCTCGCGAGTTACAGCGGGATGGTGCCTTCTGATTTTGTGACGATGGGGTTCAGCGACGACACGATTCTCAAACTGTATCAGCGGATCGGGATGGACCGTTATCAGGAACTGGTTCTGCAGAGGTCGAAGCTTCAGCAGGAACGCGAAGAAGCCGGCGCGCCGGGATATGTCGATTGGCAGGCCCGGCTGGGGGCTTACTATGATCTCCTCAATTTGACCGGAAGCGGCAACGGATTTCAATGGGACGACATCGATTTGTCGGCACGATTTGAGCTGGCGTGGAATTCTCTGTCGCCCGCTCTGAGGAGATTGGCGCGTTCGAAAGAAGAATGGCAGAGGATTGCGGGAGATATTTTGAAGGCGGAATTGGCGGTGGCCCGCTCGGACGCGGAAGAGCGGTATTTCCGGCTGAGGGACCAGAGCCTTCATTCCCGTCGGGCGGGAGAAAGGGCTCAGGGCACTTATGCCGGTCAGCGCGGTGCCTATGCCGACGGCAGTATTACGGCGGATGAATTCGTCCGCAGCGATGAGTGGACCCTGGACCGCGAGCTCGAGATGCTGGACCGGCAGGCGGATTACAGCCGGGGCAGACTTGCGTTTGAAGCCGCGATCGGAGATATCGAAGCCGAAACCATTGACCTGGGAGGCGTCCGCTACGTGATTTCGACGGATTCCGAAAGCGGCATGCTGATTTTAATCGGTCCCGATAAAAAGGTCATAACATTTAAGGCCTTGCCGGCCGACGGCAGCATGATGGCGTTGGATCCGAAGCGGATCCGGTCGATCCGGGGAGTCAGCTCTCTGGAGGTCCGTTATAACCGTGAGACGGGCCATTTTGAAGTGCGGGTAAACGGGGGCGGCCGGACTCAAGTTTCGCAAACAAGCGTTGATGCGGGAGAGGCGCTGATGCTGCAGCAGTTGATGCAGGATGAGCGGATTGCCGAAGCCAGGCGCCGGACGAATAAAGACGTGTCGTTCACGATCGGGGCCGAGCTGAAAATAAATCTCAGACAGCCTTTGGACAGTCTTCGACATCTCATTCGCGGGCCTCTGAATTGGCTGACGGCTAAGATCCAGTACGATCCCGGCGCGGATTCGAGGAGGGAGGCCGCGGATTTTGAGCGGGAGGCGGCGGAGGTGTCGCTTGATCTCAGGAAAGATCTGGGCGCCGTGACCGTATTTCAGGCGGGGATGCGCCTGATGCAGGCACAGGCGGATCTGGCGCGGACGGACGAGAGGATTGATATTTTGAGCAAGGCCGTACGCGCGTTGATGGCACAGGAGGGGGTCAGCGAGGTCGTGATCGATCAGCGCATGGCCGAGCTCGACAGCCTGAGGGGATTGCGCAGTCAGTTGAGCGCTCAGGTCCGGATCGCCAGGAATCATCTGGATCTTCTCGAGGATTTTTACGTGACCGACACGGCTCAAGATTCCGGTCTTCTGCCGGAAGTCTACGAGCAGTTGAAGGCATTTATCGCGATGGCACGCGAGGGACGGCTTCCCGAAAGTTCGGATGATCTGCTGAAGGAAATCCTGTCGTTGGCTTCGGGGATCGCCGCCAGCGTGAATCCGGACCAGCCGAGGCAGATCGACCAACTGAATCTCCAGTCTTTGCTGAAACAGCTCGAGGCCGCCCGTGCCGGGAAACCTTATCAAATTGAGATCGGTCCCGATATCGTTCTTTCTCTCGGCGTTTCAATCGGGGAATTGCTGATTGATGCATTGTTCGGCGGACGGCGCAAATGGAAAAGACGGGCGATCGAGGCCGGCGCGACTTCCGTGGAGGCATTTCTGGCAATGCATGAAGAGGCCTGGCACCGGATTGAAATCGGCGGACAGACTTATGAGCTGAAATATGTGGACCGCCCCGTTTCCGAAAAAGTCGTCGAACGGGATTACTTCATGCGGCGATGGGAAAACGGCGCGCCGGTGGGTGAATGGATGCCGGCTGAAGTGCGGCGCGGCAGAAAGGGAAATATCGAGGACTGCAGGATTCGCAGTCTTGTCGGGGAGGATTCGCAGCACAGGCCGGTGTATGAAGTTTTTGTCGTCGTGTTTGACCGCAGTCATATGGGGTTTCTGTTGAAAAGCGCGGGTTTTGAAGTCCAGACGGCCGCCGCGCAGTTCGAGCCGGTTTCCCGGGCCGAAATGCGGCGGGGACGCTTTGCGAAGACATCTGATTTCCGGTCTGAAATTGCCTTGGATCCCAGGGTCCATCAGGAAAAAGTCGATCGGGCGCGGGAAGAATGCCGGGTTGCCGCGGCGCGGATCCGCTGGGCGGAGACGCTGGTTGCGAATGCGCGCGCGGACCTCGAAGGGTCCGAAAGTCTTTTGGGGAAGGTCGAATTGCAGAGAATGGGATTTCTCGGGGTACGGACCTCGGATGTGCTGATGGGCCAGGCGAATTTGGAATACGCGCGGGGTGAGCTGTCGAACGCGCAAATGGAATATGCGGTTACCGCGGCCCGCCTGGCGCAGTACGGAATCGCTCCTCCGGATCCTGCCAGCCAGGACATTGCGGAATTGACGGGAATTGCCGCCGGCAATTTTGCGATGGAAGCGCTTCAGCGCACGGTTTTGAGGGATCAGCGGGTCAGCGACGCGTACGGCGAACTGTCCCGGGCGCAGTCTTGGCGGAGCCTGCTGCAGCGCACGCAATGGGATAGTGCGGTCAGCTCCCAAGCGGTTGTCTACGACATGGAAGAGAATGAGACGATTAAGGAAGCCAAAGCCGATGAAGAAAAGGAAAAAGCGGGCGCGCAGGAGCCGCTTGAGACCTGGGTTTATGCGCTGGTGTCCGTGACGCCGGGAAAGATATTTGACCGGAGCGAACTGCTGGCGGCTCAGGACGGAGTGCGCCAGAGAGCGTTTACGTTGAGCGATGAAATCCAGAGAGCGGAAAATGATTTAACAAAGGCTTACCAGGAATACGTCTGGCTTGATTACATGTACCGGGTCATGGTCGTACGGCAGGGGCAGTTGACGGAAGAGCAGAAGGAGCGGTTCGCGTATGTGATTCAGACGCATCTTCGGGCGCCGCCGGATGTGATGCTGTTGCTCTCCAGGCAAAACGAGCTTGAGAGTTTCCGGCTTGCCGCCTTGCAAAGATTGCAGGACGCGCAGAGGAAACTTTCGGGTCTGCTTGGATGGACGCCTCCTTTCGCTCCGCCGATCGGCGCTCAGCCTTCCCTCCCGGGCGCCGGGACGGCCGCTTCGCCTGCCGAAAATTTCAGCGCGACGCAAATTCTTGAACCGCTTTTGGGCCTTCCGCAGATTCCGGCCGCCGAATTTGACGCCCTGTTGGAGCGTGCGCTTCAGATCCCTTCATACGCGGAAGAATCCGCGCGCGCGGGCCAGGATTCGATCCGTCACCGCCGTCAGGGGATCCGATGGGAATGGCTGAGAGATCTGGTTGTGATCGACGCGAAATACGGCGAGTTGCAGGACCAATTCAGCTGGTCCTTCCATCTTTATTTTTCTCTTTTCGACAGTCATCGCGCGGCAAGAATTGACGAGACGGAAGCGTTGATGGAGTTCCTGCAGCGCCAGGAGCAAAGCGCCCTTCAGGAACGCATGATCGAAATGGTGGTGTCGGAGAGGCAACTCAGGCTTGCCCGTGAGGGCCTGCTTCATACCGAACAATATTACCGCCAGGCCGAACAGTACTATTACGATACGATCGAAAAATTCGAGGCGGGCGAGTGTACCAGCGAGAGGATGACGAATGCGATGGTGCATTATTTTGCCGCACAGCGCGATTTATTGCATGCCGCAATGATTCTTTCCGGCGCCTACACGCGGTTTGTGGCATCGTTCGGGAATGCCCGCCCGCTTCTTGAGGAGGCCTTCAAGCAGAAAAAGCCCGGGGAAACCCTTCCGTCCCTGCCTCTCGGCGCGGGGTCTCTTGATTTTGCGAGGTTGGCCGAAGAAGCGGTGCAGGCGGGACGTGTCGCGCTTCCGTCGGTCGGAGACGAGGGTGCCCTCGGTGCGGAAGGAAGGCTCCCCGCGCCTCGACAGCCCGGCGTTCAACCGGCCGCTCCTCGGGCACGTCCGGGCCGGGCGGTTTCGGCGGAAGAAGGGGATTCCTATCGCACGGCAGCCGCGGCGCTGCCGAAGCCGGGAGATATTCCGGCCCAAGTGACGGAGGGAAGACTCGCGGAGTATTGGGGCCGCCATCCGTCCGCGGTTTTGAATATGGGCGAGCAGGAATTGCTTGCGCAGCGGATGGGGATGACGACGGACGGCTTTAATGATTTTATGAGATTTCTGGGGATGGCCGAGTTTTACGGCGGGCAGAGAGAATTTTTGGCGAAGCCGGGGCGTCTCCTTGCGGACTCTCCCATGGGGGGCGTTTACACGAGGATGTTTGTCGACGCCGAAGATTTTATATTCGGAGACGCCCGAATCCGGGCTCCTTTGGAGCAGAGACTGGGAAGGACCCTGAATCCGGATGATGCCAGCGGATGGGGGATGACGATAGCCAATACCTGGGCCAAATTTATCCTCGGCCGGTTTTTGGCCGATCAGCAAGCCGCGCTTCAGGGGAAAAGCTATGATGAGATTGAGGCGGCTTTTAAGGCTTACCTTGACGGGATGAACGGGGAGCAATGGAACGCTTTTGTGGCCCAGCATGCCGACCGCCTTTCCAGCCTTTATTTCGACAACAACGTGCTGAGCCTGATCGATCTTTACGCGTTTCAGGATATTCCTTCCGATGCGTGGATCGCGGCGGTCCGGATCGTGGCGCCCCGCCTGACGGGACTGCTCGGACGGCGGCTGGACGTGGACGGCAATATGGTCGATAACGGCGCGGCGAGTTCTTTCCTGAGCTGGGGGATCAACAAAGGACTGGTCGTGATGGAAAACGGGAGACTGGTGGTGACGCCCGATTTTGACCGGCGGGTCCGGCTGATGGTGGAAGCCAAACAGAAAGCGGGAGAGTCGTTCGTCCCGCCGACTTTTGAGGAATTGGTGGAAAACCCGAAGAACGAGCAGCTCCGGCATCTTTTGGGCCTCTTGCGCGATGAAAACGCGAAACCGACCCCGAACCCCGAGAGAGTGGCGAAACTGAATCAGGCCATTCATGACGAGGTGGCCCGTCTGCAGGACAGTTATCTCATCGGAGAGGCGATGTATTGGGCCAGCTATTCTTTCGAGTATTTCGGCTGGAAAGAATTGCCGGTCGACGATGTGGAGCGGGGACGAAGAGTCCAGATGCTGCTCTCGAACATCGCGACGGTTCGCCGCGCGATCGTTTCGCTCCGGGATGAGGGTGATGCGGGCCGCGCGCTGGTCGAAAAATTCTTCGGAGACGTGTTGTTCCGGGAAAATTATAAATTCCTGGGTTTTGCCTCCAATATCGCGCTTCAATATCTCGGTCTTCAGATCGCGGGCGGACAGCTTGCGCCGACCCAGGATCAGATTTTTGAGGAGGTCCAGAAAACGCTTCGCGTCGCGGGCAATATCGAGGGCCTGGTCCGGGACGCCCTGCTTTCGACCGATCGGGTAAAGGCGTTTCCTCCCATTAAACAGGGCGAATATGTCTTCGCGGTGACGCTCGCGATCGCGCAGGGGATTTCGCGTAATTATCAAAAGGAAAATTGGGGCGAATATTTCAACGAGGACGGAACGCTGACGGTCCCCGAAGCGGGAGACCGGTTCAAGACGTTGATCCGGAACGTGCAGTCGTTTATTCCGGAAGTTGAGGCGGCGCTGACGCCTGAGATGAAGACTCAGCTGGGCGCGAGCGATATTGACGGAATCGCGTTCGGGATCGTGAGGGGGCTCACTCAGCCTTTGAACCGCGCGGCCTACGCGACGGAGGAGGAATGGCAGGCGGCTTTGAGGAAATGGGAGCAGACGAAAAAATCCTGGGACCGCGTTCTCGAAATCGGCGATGACGGGGTCCTGGTGATCGCGGACCGGAACTGGTTCCTGAGCATCATGCAGACGGCGCAGCGGCCGGAATTAAAAGACAGCTTTTTCCCGATTCTCAACAAGCTCGGTTATGCGGGAGAGTTTTCCCATCTGTTGGGTTGGACGATGGCGGCGAAGGAAAAAGCGGCCAAAGAGGGGAAAGATTTTAATACGGTGGTCGAGGAGGAACTCAAGCTGCTCGCGAGGCTTGCCCCCTGGGTGAATGGGCTGGACCAGGAAGCGATTGATAATGTGGCTTCGATTTATAACCGTTTGAGTCTGGTGAACCGGGTTTTCGGGCTGGGGCTGGATCTCGGGGACGATGCGGTGCCGAATATCATGGGCGTGCTGAACCGGATGATTGCCGATATCGGGATTGACCCCGCCGACATCACGGACGAACAGCTTTCCGCGGCATTCGAGAAACAGTCTGCGGCCCTGCGGAGAGTCGAGACGCTTGCCGGGGCGGTACAGCTTCTCGAGAGGGATAATCCCGCCGCGGCGAAAGAGCTTCGCGAAAAATTAGGCCGGGTGACGGAATTCCAGGGGGCGATTGCGGCGCGCCTGCAGGCGATCGATCCGAATGTGAAGTTTGAAGCGGATGAGGCGAACCGGGGATTAGTCATTCTCGGATTCCTCATGGCGCAGAAAGAAGTCAGCCCGTCCGGTTTGAAGGGGGCTTTGGACAATCTGGAACAGCTTGCGAATGATTTTAAAGACCCTGCCCGCGTGACGGACGATCAGGTCCGGAGAGTCCTTCATGTCAATGATGTCCTGAAAGGGCTGGCGGATTTAATGGCGCAGAGGGAACTCGCAGTTGACGGCCGGCCGGTGGCAATCACGTTTGACGCGACGAAGGTTTATGAAAATATTCTCGGGTTCCTGGCCAATGTCAAAATGCGGGAGGGTGAGACTTTTCAGCAGGCGCTGGACCGGAAAATTGCCGCGGTGGAGCGCGTCGAGCAATGGATCGGCGAGCTGGATGCCGCGCAATTGAGCCGCGAACTCGAACTGAGGGCGAAGGTCAGCAAGGCGCTGTCGATTCACGATCCCGAGGCGGACAACGCGTTCGGAGTGCTGAACGGTTATCTGATGAGTTTTGCCGAAACGGAAGGCAAGGGCCTGGCGGATGTTCGGAATGATCTTGCGATGATTCCTTCCGTGCTGGCCGCGATGGACGCATTGAGCCCCGCTCAAACGGCGAAACTTCGCCAGGTGTCCGGAAGAATGGACCGCGTCAGCAGCCGTTTTGATCTGGGCCTGCCGAGCCAGGAAATGCTGGACGGCGCCGTCGGTTTTCTGATGGGCATGGGCGCGGACCTTCAGGGGATTCGCGCGCGGGCGGAAGCGGAAGTCAATCAGGATGCGACGATTCCGGCGGACCAGAAAGCGGCGCGTATCGATGCCAGGGTGAAGGAAGAAACAATCCGGGTTTATGACGGACAGATGGAGGCGCTTGCGAGACTCGAAGAGATGAGCCTTCAGATGGAGGCTCTCGCGCCGGAAGCGAGGGCAAGGATTACCGCGGGGCTTAAACAAGTCATGGCTAAACAGGCGGTAATCGGAAATGCATTGCTTCAGGTCGTGCCGGCGGAGGTCAGGGACCAAATCCGTTTCGAACAGCAGGAAGGCAAGGAAGGGTCCGTTGCTTTGGGCTTTCTGATGGCTTTGGCCCGGAGCGGAAAGGACTTGAACGGCGTGCAGGCGGCGCTGAGCAGTTTGAATGTGGCGGCCGAAGTGATCGGCGCGCTGGATCCCGCGAATCCCGCCGATCGCCGGGTTTTGGAATCTCTCTACAGCGTCAATAGCGTATTGGCACTGTTGCGGGATGCTCTCGGAGAACGGGCAATTGTTGGTCCTGACGGTAAGCCTGTCGCGATCAAGTTTGACAGCGCGAAAGCGTTCGAGAATGTGATGGGCTTTTTGATGTCGATGGAGGTGAAGGACGCGGCTGATTTCCGGAAGGCGCTGGACGCGAAGCTCGGGGCGATGGCGAAGGTCGGGGATTGGATCGGCGAGTTGGACGCGGCGCAGTTGAGCGCGATATACGGGCTGCAGAGCCGGTTGAAGGCCGCGTTGGCGAAAGAGGGAGAGACGGTTACGCGGCCTTCAACCGGCTCTGCAGCCCGTATATCGCGCTCAAC
>JAKQXH010000069.1 GCA_029561555.1 Candidatus Omnitrophota bacterium | reverse complement strand
TGAAGTTTAGGTGATGCGAGCTATTGAAAATAAATCGTGCAATGCGGGAAATTTGTAATATGATCTCCAAAATACACGCGAAGAATTATCCGGGGGTGAGGATGCATGTCTAATGAAAAACTTTTGAGGCAGATTGTCGTTCTTAAAAAGAAACGCCGGGCCTTGATTCTTGCTCATAACTATCAGCGCCCGGAAATTCAGGATATTGCCGATTTTACCGGAGATTCTCTTGAGCTGAGCATTGTCGCCTCCAGGGCCGAAAATCCCGTGATTGTTTTTTGCGGCGTCAAATTCATGGCGGAAACCGCGGCGGTTTTATGTCCCGGGAAAAAAGTCCTTTTGCCCGTGAAAGACGCCGGATGCGCTTTGGCGGACATGGCGACGGCGGAAGCCCTCCGGAAATTGAAAAAGAAGCATCCCCGGGCGCAGACGGTCGCTTACGTGAATACGTCTGCGGAGGTGAAGGCGGAAAGCGATATCTGCTGCACTTCGGCCAATGCCGTGAAAATCGTGGCTTCTTTGGATCCCAAGCGTCCCGTCATTTTTGTCTCGGACAGAAACCTGGGGGCTTATGCTGCCCGGAAACTCCGCCGGAAACTTATTTTGTGGGACGGGTTCTGCCCGACGCACACTTTGCTGGTCCCGGCGGATGTTCGCAGAGCCGTGAAGAAACATCCCGGGGCGAAGGTTATGGCCCATCCCGAATGCCGGTTTGACGTGCTGGAATCAGCCGACTATGTCGGCGGGACGGCCGGCATGCTTAAGTATGTGAAGGGAGATTCAGGCGGCCGCTCTTACCTGGTCGCAACGGAGGCCGGCATGATTCATCGCCTGAAAAAGGAAAATCCGGGGAAGAATTTCTATCCGGTTTCGGACGATTTGATTTGTCCGATGATGAAGCTGATTACTCTTGAGGATGTCCGGAATGCTCTCTCCGGTTTCCAGTTCCGGGTGACGGTGAATCCTTCCGTCCGTAAGAAAGCCCGGCGCGCTATTACGAAAATGCTTTCGGTCCGCTGAGCCGATTCCCATTCAAATCTCCCGTTTTTTGTGCTTTACGCAAAAGGTTTTTTGGTTATAATCAGTATTACTTTGTAATACCAATTGCTTTTAGTGAAAAGGAGATGCGATGAAACAACCGAAAGGGGTTTTGACATTTAAGGTCGATGACGCTTTGGCGAAGCAGCTTAAAGGGGTCCCGAACCGTTCGGAATTTATACGGACGGCGATTTTAGATGCTCTTGAAAACACCTGTCCCTTTTGCCGGGGGACGGGTGTCCTGACGCCTCACCGGAAAAAACACTGGGATGAATTGATTCGGACACACAACGTCTCGGCGTGCAAAAGCTGCGATAATTTGGTGTTTGTCTGCAAATAGGGTTATTTTGAGCTGAGTCGTGATGCGAGGAATCGAACGCCGTAAAATCCTTCTGAAATTTTTAGCCGCCCTGCTTCTCGTCGGTTTTGTCCTTGTTTTTTTTCACCATCATGACGATGGGGAGCATTCCGATTGTCCGGTTTGCGCTTTCATTTTTCACGGGTTTTCATTGGGCTGTGTTTTTCCGGTTTCTTTTCTTTACTTCGGGCTGATTTTTTGGGAGTTTTTATTATCCGCTAATGATTTTTTCTTTTCCGTAGACATTCATTCCTTTTCCCAAAGGGGGCCGCCTTTTCTTTCCTGAGAATCCAAGAATTTCTTGTTTTTGAATCCTTCTCAGGAAAGGAGTGTGTTTTTATGCGCAGGCTTCTTATTTTGATCATTTTCCTTGTCAGTTTATTGCCGCCGAATCATCTTGCCGAAGCCGGAGGGGAGGACCTTTTTCAGTCGCTCCGGCAGAATGTGCTGGAACTTCAGAAAACGGTCCGATCACTCCAGCAGACGGTTCAATCTCAGAACGAAGTTTTGCGTCAGCAGGCGATTCAGATTTCGGATTTGCAAAAGGGCAATGAGTCTGCCGTGCCGCGGCCTTCGGCGGGCCAAGCCGTTTTGCCGGCGGAGGCTCCGAAATCTGTCGGAGGATTTAATCCCGACACCGGAGTCATCGGGACGGTACAGACCAAATTGACTCAGAGCAAAGAAGACGCGGAAGGGAACGATACCATTGCTCTGAAAGAACTGGAACTTAATTTTGGTCAGGCGGTCGATCCTTATTCCCGTCTTGATGCGACGATAAGCTTTAACGATGATTTGGAGGAGCAGAACGCCAATATTGAAGAGGCCTATTATACGCGGTGGGGGCTGCCCCTTGGTTTCACGGGCCAGATCGGTAAATTTCGGGCGAAGATCGGAAAGCAAAATCTGATGCATTTACACACTTTGCCGACCGGGAATTATCCTTTGGTTATCCGGGATTTCTTTGGCGAAGAAGGCCTCGCGGCGTCGGGAGTCCGTCTGCAGAATCATATCCCGAATCCGTGGGATTTGCCCTTTGAGGTGACCGGAGAAGTGTTGCGCGGAAACAATGGACCGAGTTTTTCGGGGGTATCCAGACGCCCGATTTTTAACACTCATGTGAAAACGTTTTTCGAGCCGTCTCAAGACGCGAATCTGGAGCTGGGATGGACGACGATGTTTGGAGATGAAAATCCGCCTTTGAGAATTCTCAATGACGACGGGACGACTACAATGGAGACGCGACCGGAAGGAACGGATCGTTACGGGGTGAAGGTTTTCGGTGCCGACGTTACGTTTAACTGGTTTTTGCCGGAAGGAAAGAAAGTCCAACTGCAAAACGAGATTTATTTCCAGAATCGGACAGATCTCGTCCATGTGAATAGCCATCCTTGGGGCTTCTATTCCCAACTGGACTACCGGTTTTCTCCCCGGTTTTGTGCGGGGATTCGCTTTGACTACTTGAGTCCTCTGGATGTGTCGGACAGGCACGGTTCAACGGAGGTCTCACCGTATTTGATATTTTGGCAGAGCGAGTATGCGGATCTGAAGCTGCAATATTCGCATGTCAATCCGGCCGGGAACGGCAACAAGGTGGACAATGCTGTCTTTATCACGGTTGATTTTTTAATCGGCGCGCATCAGCACGCCATTCAGTGACGGAAAGGATTATTGCCATGAAGATAAGATTAACGCGGTTTTTTCTTTTTTGCTTCATATGGCCGTTGGTTTTTCCATCAGCCGGCTTTTGCGCGGCCGGGAAAATAAAGATTGTTGCTACAAGCAGTACGCTTGCCAGCATCGCGGAAGAGATTACGGATCGTAAAGCGGATATCTACTTTATCGCCGCGCCGAAGCGGGACATCCATTTTATTGCGCCGACCCCGAAGGATGTTATGAAACTCAAGGAGGCAGACGTGTTTATTCATGCGGGATTGGATTTGGAGGCCTGGCGCGATCCTCTTTTAAATGCCGTAGGGCGTCTGGATTTTATGTGGCCGGCCGGCGAAAAGCAAATTGACGTATCCAAAGGGATTTCTTTGCTTGAAGTTCCCGAAACTCTTTCCAGGGCGCAGGGGGATATCCATGTCTATGGGAATCCTCACTATTGGATGGATCCGGAAAATGCCAAGATTATTGCGCGGAATATTGCGGAGAAACTTGCCGCGCTGTATCCGGAGGATCAGGAATGGTTTCTTCGAAATGCCGAAACGTTCAGCCGGAAAATCGACGGGAGACTGGCTTCCTGGAGCCGGGAAATGGTCCCGTATCATGGTTCTCCGGTTGTCGTATACCATGCGAGCTGGTCCTATTTTGCGGAACGGTTCGGACTTGTGATCGCCGGGGAACTTGAGCTGAAGCCCGGTATCCCGCCGGCTCCGAAACACATTTCCGAGCTCGTAGCTTCCATGAAAGAGAAGCATGTCCGCGTCATCATTACCGAACCGTACCGGGAGAGGCGTACGCCGGACCGTATTGCAAAGGAAACGGGAGCCCGGGTTTTGACTCTCACGCAGTCTGTCGGTGCATTTAAAGAGGCGCAAGATTATCTTTCCATGCTCGACTATGATCTCACGAAGGTGGCCGAAGGGGTAAAGGCCGGAAGGGAGACTCCGTGATGGCGGATTTTATCTTCATCATGTGGAAACCGCTCGTTGCTTGTCTGATTCTGACGGGGGTCCATACTTATTTGGGAATTCACGTGATCGAAAGGAAGGTCATTTTTGTCGATCTTGCGTTGGCTCAAATTGCGGCATTGGGGGCTTCCGGCGCTTTCCTGTTTGGCTGTTCTTTTGATTCTTCCGACGCGTATGGGATGTCACTTGCGGCCGCTTTTGCGGGGGCGGTCATTTTTTCCGCCACGAGAATGCGTAGGGAAAAAATCCCGCAGGAAGCGATTATCGGCATTGTCTACGCGGTGTCTTCGGCGGCGGCGATACTGATTTTGAGCAAGATGCCGGAAGGCGATGAGGGGATCCGCCATATGCTGGTCGGAAATATTCTGCTGGTCAGTTTGCCGGAGCTTGTGAAAATGACAGGCCTTTATTTACTGGTAGGACTGTTCCATTGGTATTTCCGGAAAGTCCTGATCCTTATCTCCGCGGATCCGGAAGAGGCTTTTCGACGGAAAATTTCCGTCAGGAAATGGGATCTCGCTTTTTATGTTACCTTCGGCCTGGTTGTTACCAGTTCCGTCCATATTGCCGGGGTGCTGCTGGTTTTTTCCTTCCTGATCGTTCCGGCCGTATGCGCTATTTTGTGTTCTAATAGACTCGAGACCCGGCTTTTGATCGGCTGGGCGGTGGGGGCCGGGATCAGCGGCGCGAGTATTTGGATTTCCTACTTTCTGGATTTGCCGACGGGGCCTACGGTGATTTGTCTTTTTGGCCTGGTCTTGATTGTGTTTGCGCTGGTTCGCAGAATTTTCGTCTGATTTCCGTTTTATTTCGGATTCCGAAGAAAATGTTCATTGTTTCGTTCAGCCCCGCGCTATAATACGGCACCTGTCATGGAGATTTTGAATATTCGAACCTATGGCCCGTCGGGCCCAAGGGATGCGGAAGTAACCGAGGTCCTTACGCGGAGCGATAGGGTAAGAATCGAAAGGATCATTTCCCGGGGGCAGTGCTCGCCCGAAGGGTTTTGGTATGATCAAGACTGCGACGAGTGAGTTATGCTGGTTGAAGGGAAGGCCTGCCTGCTTTTTGAAGCGGACGGCAGGCGGGTGGAATTGAATCCCGGCGATTATCTGAATATCCCAAAACACATGAGGCACCGGGTGGAGTGGACGAGTCCGGATGTCCCGACGATTTGGCTTGCGGTTTTCTATTGAGGGGCCTTGAATTGATGTCAAAAAAGAAAAATCTCTTCGGTTCGATTTCGCTGATTACGCTGATCTTTTTTCTTCCTTTAGGGGTTGGCGCATCGGAGGAGCTGCCCGAACCGGTGCTGATTCTTAACAGTAAAGATCGGGCGCATCTTCCCAAGAACTTCAGGACTTCGAAGGATCCTTTCCGCGAAAGATCTCTCTACACGCCTTCCCGGGAAGGATTGAGCGGGCTGAATATTTCGGGGAGCGCTCAGTTTTCGGAAAGCGGTTTCGGGGAAATGCTGAAAGTCTTGCCCGCCCACTTTGTGGTGGTGGATTTGCGTGAGGAATCGCACGGATTCCTCAACGGCGATGCGGTGAGCTGGTTTGCGGCGAACAACTGGGCGAACCGGGGAAAAAATCTCGAAGAAATCGAATCGGATGAAAAGGCGAGATTGTGGCAGGCTTTTCAGGCCGGGCGTGTCATGGTGAATCAGGTGACGAGAAAGAAATCCGACGGGGGGATTGCCGAAACGGTTTCCTTGCCCGTTGAAGTGAAAAATGCTTTGACGGAAGCGCAAATGGTGTTTTCACAGCACCTGGATTATTTCCGGCTTTCCGTGACGGATCATTTGAGGCCGACGGATGACGCTGTCGACCGCTTTCTGGCCTTTTATAAGGAGTTGCCGAAAAACACTTGGCTGCATTTTCATTGCCGGGCGGGGGCGGGGAGAACGACGACTTTTATGTTGATGACGGATATTTTGCGGAATGCGCGCCGGGTTGAACTCAAAGACCTGGCGAGGAGACAGGCGCTCATCGGGGGGGTGGATCTTCTCAGTACTCCGCCGGTCGATGAACTGGAAAGACGATGGTATGATGAACGGGCGGATTTTCTGAAGGCGTTTTACCGGTATGCGAAACAATATCGGCGGTCACAGCCCGTTACCTGGAGCGAATGGGTCAATGCGGATAGAATTTCTCCGGTTTTGACCGAAAATAATTGATATTAAAAGGATTTGGTAATAAACTTAGACTCAACTTAAAAAGAAACCGATAACGGTATAAGAGAAGCAAAAACCTATGCTTTCAGAGATTGATCCTATCGAGCGGTTCAAGAGAGAATTAAAGCGGGCGCAAGCGGCCGGTGTGAATGTGGCCGACGGTATGACGCTTGCGACGGTCGGCCCGGACGGAAGACCTTCGATCCGGATGGTGCTTCTAAAATTCGTGGACCCAAGGGGCTTTATTTTTTTTAGCAAGATCAACGGGCGGAAGGCTCATGATCTTGCGCTTAATCCTCACGCAGCCTTGTGTTTTTGGTGGAGGATTCTTGAGGAACAGGTCCGCGTGGAGGGCCGCGTCGAGAAACTGAATGAGGAAGAATGTATCGCTTATTTCGCGACTCGCCCCCGGGGGAATCAACTGTATTCTTGGATTCCCCAGCAGACCGAGCCGCTTTCTTCCCGCCAGGAATTGATGGCAATGTTTGAAGGGGTCAAGCAGCATTATGAAGGCAAGGAGGTTCCCCGGTCGCCCTATTGGACCGGATTTCTTTTAATCCCGGACCGGATTGAATTCTGGCTCGGGAGACCTTACCGCCTTGATGAGCGTTATCTCTACCGGCGGGAAGGGGATAAATGGGTGAGTGAATTGCTTTATCCTTGAAATTTTCAGGCCCCTGCTCCCGCGGGGCCATTTTTGATATTCTAATCGTCAAATTCCTGCTATCTGAACCGTTACTGACCGAGGAGAACTCTGATGCCTAAAAAAGCCCTGATCATTCTTGCGGAAGGATTCGAAGAGATTGAAGCGTTGACCCCGATTGATGTGCTGCGGAGAGCGGAGGTGGAAGTTGTGATTGCGGGGCTTACCGGAAAGACGGTCCGCGGTTCTCACGGGGTTCGACTGGCGGCGGATTTGGTATTGAACGAATACAAAGGAGAGCCCGATGCGTTGATTCTTCCCGGGGGGATGCCCGGATCCGCGAATTTGGGGCAATCCAAGGAGGTTGCCGGGTGGATCAAGAAAATGGCCGACGAGGGGAAAATGGTCGCCGCGATTTGCGCCGCGCCGGCGTTGGTGCTGGCTCCCACGGGTATCCTCGACGGAAGGAAAGCGACCTGTTATCCCGGGTGTGAACGGCATTTCCCGTCTGCCGTGAAATTCACCCAGGATCGTGTTTGCGTGGACGGCAATTTGATCACCAGCCAGGGGCCGGGGTCTGCTTTTGAATTTGCATTGATACTGGCCGAGCATTTAGCCGGTAGGGAAAAAGCCCGGACCTTGAGGGAAGGGATGCTGGTCAAAGGTTAACCCTCCGGCCCTGAGGCCGATTCTCGGGATACGATCATGGACAAGGAAACGTTTGAATCGCTGAATACCGAAGAACAGTCGAAGATTTTTCATGAAATCTCCTTCCGGGAGAAGGGGGAGCTCCTTTTCTATTCGCACTCGCCGCAGGAATTAACTCAGTCGCTCGCGCCCGAAGAGCTGCTGCTGGTCACCCAGGAGTTGGATCTCGAGGAGCGGAGCGAAATTATCCGCTACGCGAATCTTCCCCAGCTTTTGTTTTTGTCGGACGTCGAATGCTGGAAGGGCGACCGGATCAATCCGAAAGGGTTCATTTACTGGCTTGAAACGCTGCTGGCCGATGAGACAAGGCTTCTCGCATGGTTTGATGCGATGGATTACGAGACGATTGTCGCGAGTTTCGGGCGGTTTGTGAAAATCGCGAAACGCGAATGGGAATTCGTTCCCGACGAAATGCTGGGAGATACGCCTTATTTCACGCTCGATGAGTACTACTTCGTTTTCGTGGACGAGGAAAATCTCGAAACCGTGAAGCGGGTGCTTGAAGTTCTCTTCGAAAACCGGCGGGGGAGGTATGCGGCCGTTCTCGAAGGGGTGATGAACGAACTTGAGGACGAACTGGAAGAAGAAGCATACCGTCAGCGGGAAATGCGCCTCGGCGAGCGCGGATTTGTCAGCCCGGAAGCGGCGAGGCAGATCTACCGGCCGATTTCGGAGAAAGAATTTGAATCGTTTCCGATGAAGGATGAGGGCCGCGAAGGGAAAGCGCGAACGTTTTTTCGCCATTCCAAAGCGCCCAACTATCCCCTTCTGTGGTCTCCGGATCGTCTGTTCCTGGACGAAGTCCTTCTGAGATTTACGGAGGAGGATCTTCCGAAACGGGATTCCCTGCAGGAAGAGCTGGTCTGGCTTTCGAATAAAGTCATTGCGAGCACCAAGATCGATTTTGCGTCCGAAGAAGTGATCCGGGAAGGCATTGCGCGGGCAAGGTTTTTTGTGAGTGTCGGGTTGGAAGACTTGAGCGAAAAAAATCCCGAGAAGGCCGCGAAAATTTTAAACGAACGGTGGGTTGAGATTATTTTTCGTTGGGGGTTCGGGCTTCTTCTGAAATTGCGGGAAGCGGCGCAGGGGATTGTGCGCGAGATTCCGCATGATACGCAGAAGGTTTTTCTTGATGCATTGGACATTCCTTACGGTCTTTTATTTCAGGGGCTTTTGAAAACGGTGCCGGTTTTCCCGGTTGCCTCGGAAGGAAAAGCTTCGGAGGAGTACCGTGATTTCAGGAGCCTTGCGGACGCGGAATGGGCGGAGACCAGATTGACGGAAGTCCGTTTAGTTTTCGGACGGTTTGCGAAAGAGATCGTGAAAGGACTGGAACCGGGTTCTTCCGAATCGGTTGCGAAAACTTTTTTCGGTTTGCTCGGGACTTTTTTCGCCGGTTTTGTCGCGAACGGAAAAAGGATCGAATCCTGCTTGAAGAAGGAAGCACTCGTTTTGTTTCTCCGAGAGGCTTTTGAAAACCGAGACGGGAAGCGTGTTTTGATCGATTCCCGGAAGGAGGAATTCCTGAATACTTTTTTCTCGGAATCCGAAAGGCGGCAAACGGCTTTTTTGTGGGACCGGGTATTTCAAAATCTTGAGGAGGAGTTGGGAGGATTGGATCCTTCCGCAAAAATCGACAGAAGATTCGTTTCGGCGCTTTGCGTTTCCTGAGGCGCGTTCGTTTGGCCGGTATTTTAGGGTTTTCGAAAAATCAATCACAAACATTATGACTCCCCAAGAATTGGAGCGCCTTCGCAATAAATTGAAAGTCCGCTATGTGGAGCTGGCCGCGCGGACGGGGTTGCCTTCCTCCTATGTCCAGAAAATCCTGGAAGGAGAAGTGGTGCCGATATGGAAGGATGTCGATCGCATCGAGAAAATTCTTCTTCGAATTGAAGCGGAACCGGAAGATTGCCGGGGCTCCGGCGGTGCTTTCGAAGAAGGGTGAGCAGTCGCTTGGAACCGATCCCCCGGATTTTACTGGTCAATCCCCCCATTTATGATTTTTCCGCTTATGATTTCTGGCTGAAACCTTACGGCCTTTTGCGGGTCGGCGGTTACCTGAAGGGGAAGGCCTCCTTGTCTTTGTTTGATTATCTGGACCGTTTCCATCCTTCGAATGATTCTAAAAAGTCCCGAATGTCAGATCTTTGGGGACGGGGAAAATTCCCGGATGCGGAGATCGAAAAGCCTTCTTGTTTTTCCGCGGTCCGCCGCAGATACCGGCGTTACGGGCTTTCCCGTCTGTGCTTTAAACAATTTTTGGAGAGTAACGGGCCGTTTGATTTTGTCTTAATTGAAACCGGCATGACTTATTGGTATCCGGGCGTCCGTGAGGTGATCGAAGATGTCCGAAGGGCGTTTCCTAGGGCGAGAATTATTCTCGGCGGAGTCTATGCGACGCTTTGCGGAGATCATGCTATGGAATTAGGGGCGGATTTTGTCGTGAAGGGAATTGACCTCGGACCTCTTTGGGAATTCATGGGGATGATTCCGGAAACGGAAGCGCTTCCGTTCTGGGAGGGGTATCCGAATTTAACGACCGGGGTACTGAAGTTGACGGACGGATGTCCTTTTTGCTGCAGCTATTGTTCTGTTCCTCAGAAGTATCCCGGCTTTCAAGCCCGTTCATTATCACAAGCTCTTTCTGAATTAAAATTTTTACATCAGCGGGGAGTGAGGAATATTGCCTTTTATGACGACGCGCTTCTTTATTCTCCGGATGAAATCCTTTTGCCTTTCCTGAAATCAGTTGTCGAGTCAGGGACCAAAGTAAATTTTCACACACCGAATGCTTTGAATGCCCGTTTTTTGACGCCTTTGCTTGCCGAACGGATGGTTCGGGCCGGGTTCAAAACATTCTTTCTCGGGTTTGAAAGCGATTCCCCGGAATGGCAGAAACGGACGGGGGGAAAGGTCTATCCGAAGGAATTTGTCCGGGCGGTCAAGGCGCTTTGCGAGGCGGGCGTGGACCGGGAAAATATTACCGCATACATTATCGTGGGGCATCCCCGCGGATGCGAACAGGATGCCGAGAGAGCCATTCGGTTTGTCCATTCGCTGGGGATCCGAAGCATGCTGGCCGAATTTTCGCCGATTCCCGGAACACCGGACGGTGAAGTTTGCCGGACGTGGGCGAATCTGGACGAGCCTTTGTGGCATAATAAAACGGCTTTTTCGGAGATTCTGCTCGGTGAGGGAGAACTGAACCGCTTGAAACAGCTTTCGCGGGAATCGAATTCCGGAAATAAATTTCCCGCGAGATTGAATCCGATCGCTTAAAATGGGAAAATAATCTTCCGTCTATTTTAGGAAAAACTTGGGCTGGAAAATATGCATGGCGAGGCGAAAGAAAAGGAAAACGGAGGATCGGAGCTTCCGTCTTGTTGTTCGAAATCTGCGGGATGCGGCAATCCATCCCAAAAGGGGACGAAACATTTATGGATTGTTCTTGCGGCTCTCGTTCTTCTTCTGTTCAGCGCCCGTTGGATTCCGATTCTGGTGCCGTTCCGGAAGGCGATTTTGGATTACGGGAGGATGATTGCTCTGCCGATGATTTTGGGGCTTGTCTTGGGAGGCATGATCGATTATTACATTCCCCGCGAATATATTTCGAAGTATCTGGCGCAACGGAAGAAAAGGACTATTTTCTATGCGGCGGGATTCGGGTTTTTGATGACGGCCTGCAGTCACGGGATCCTCGCGCTTTCGATGGAATTGCACAAAAAAGGGGCTTCCGGCCCTGCCGTGGTAAGTTTCCTCCTGGCCAGTCCCTGGGCCAATCTTCCCATGACGTTTTTGCTGATCGGATTTTTCGGCTGGAAAGGATTTGTGATTATTGCCTCGGCTCTCGTGGTCGCGCTGATTACCGGGTTTTCTCTTCAGAAGCTGGATGAAAAAGGTAGGATCGAACGGAACAAGAATTCGGTTTCGGTCGAGACCGGTTTTTCGATCCGCCGCGATCTGAAAAGACGATTTTCGGAATATCGCTTTAATTTGGAGTCCGTCGCGAAAGATTTTCGCGGCATTGCGAAGGGGACCACGGCGCTTACGGATATGGTTCTGTGGTGGATTCTGATCGGAATAATTCTGGCGGGGCTGACTTCCGCCTATGTGCCGCACGATGTGTTTCATCGGTTCTTCGGGCCGTCGTTTTTGGGATTGTTGGTTACCATGGCGGCGGCAACCGTGTTTGAGGTCTGTTCGGAAGGGACGTCACCTTTGGCCTTTGAATTGTACCGGAATACCGGCGCTTTCGGAAATGCGTTTGTTTTCTTAATGGGGGGCGTCGTGACGGATTATACGGAGATCGGGCTAATTTGGATCAATATCGGGAGACGGACCGCTTTGTGGACCATGGCCGTGGCGCTGCCGCAAGTGATTCTACTGGGGTGGGTTTTTAACCGGGTTTTTTGACCGAACGAGGAGGAAATTCATGAAGCCTTTTTCCTGGGCCTTGCTGACTGCGGTGATTTGGGGATTTGTTCCCCTGCTTGAAAAAATCGGATTGTCCGGGGTTCGTCCGCAAGTCGGACTCTACGCGAGATGTGTGGGGATTTTTACGGGCTTGCTTTTTTACGCTTTCCTGGTTCCTCCGCACAACGCATTTCGTGAGATGAATCCGAAATCTTTCTTTTTTCTCGCGTTCGGGGGCTTTATCGCAAGTTTTGTCGGGCAGTTTGTTTTTTATCAGGCTCTGAAGGCGGGGGAGGCCTCAAAAGTTACCGCGGTCGCGGGAATTTATCCCCTCATCACGTTCTTTCTTGCACTGATCTTTCTTTCGGAAAGCATAACGGTTTCTAAATTGTGCGGGATTGCATTAGTTGTTTTTGGCGTGATGCTGTTACGTTGAGGATGTTTAAACTTGATAAAACGAAATTCGGCGGGTCCGGTTGCTTGGGGAAAGAGTTTTGATGCTCTTTGCGCCCCGAAAGTTCGATCCTGAAATTTCTGAAAAATAAAAAACGAGAAGGCAAATTATTTTCTTGTCTAAAGTTAGAGTTTTGAACCGGATTTCTCACTCCGGAAAGGCTTCCGAAATCCCGAAAAAATAACTTTACATTCCCCGGCTTGGTACTACAATAATACTCACCTTTCTCATAAATACTTTACAACTCTTGCAGGACAATAATTTGGAGAAGCGGTAAAAAAATTAAGGAGATTTTTTCCCATGAAAGACCTAAATTCTCTCTCAAAAAAGGAATTGCTGGATCGTGCAAAACAATTGAAAATCCGGATGCCTTATCTCTACCGCAAAAATGAACTCATTAAAATGATTCAGAAAAAGGAAATGGCTTCGCAAGCGGTACCCGGAACCAAGCCTCAGTCTGCGGAAGATAAGAAACCTTCCTTACGGGGAAAGAAACTGGTCGAGAAAGTTTCCTCACGGCGCGATACGGCGGGAGATACAAAGCCTTACTATGAGCCGACTTATCACACCGAAGCGGCTAAGGATGAAAGTCCTTCCCGGCTTGCCGTAATAGCCGCCCGGCGGGTGGCCCCGTCGGCTCCTAAAGGGGAATTGCCGCTGTCTTATGAGCAGACCAAAATCGTACTGATGGTTCGGGATCCCTATTGGGCATTCGTCTACTGGGATATCAGTACCAGCACGATTCAAAAAGTTACCGGCTTGATGCGCGAGCATTACGGAAAGATGCGTCCGATCCTGCGCGTGTATGACGTGACGGATATCGATTTTAACGGCAAGAATGCGCATTGGAATTTTGACATGGACGTGATTTTAGACGCGAAAAACTGGTATATTCACGTCGGGATTCCCAATCGGTCCTATTTGGTGGATTTGGGGCTTTTGGACGCCCAGAACAATTTTTACCTGGTTGCCCGGAGCAATGTGGCAAAAACGCCTCGTGACGTTCCCTCGGACGTCATTGACGAAGAGTGGATGGCGGTTGATTTTGAGGAGATTTACGCGCTGTCCGGCGGATTTGGAGTCGGACTTTCGTCAGCCGAGTTCAAGGAAAGAAAGAAGCAGCTGCTTGAGCAGATGGTTTCCTCTCCCGGTTTTGGGATCACCAGTCCCGGCGTGACCAGCCCCGGCATGTGGCAAAAGGGCAAGCGAAAAGGATTTTTCTTCGAAGTTTGGACGGAACTTTTGGTGTACGGTCGGACGATGCCGGATGCCAAGGTTACCGTGTCGGGCGAAAAGATTCAGCTCCGTCCCGACGGTACTTTCTCTCTCCGGTATTTTCTGCCGGACGGGGACAAGAACCTTCCGATACAGGCCGTTTCCCGTGACGAGGACGATACCAGAAAAGCGGAGATCCGGGTTAAGAAAGATACGATCTGGGGATAGGGTGTAGCGTCTTCGATGAAGGAAATCGGATATCTTCTGCTGGTTCTTCACGCTCATCTTCCGTTTGTCCGCCATCCGGAACACGAATACTTTCTGGAAGAAGATTGGCTTTACGAGGCCATCACCGAAACCTACATCCCTCTGATCGATATTTTTGACCGTTTGGTTGACGAGAAAATCGATTTCCGGATGACCATGTCGGTCACTCCTCCGCTGGCATCGATGCTTGGGGATGCTTTGCTGCAGGACCGTTACCTCCGTCATTTGGAAAAACTGATCGAATTGGCCGAGAAAGAAGTCGACCGGACCCGTTGGCAGCCGGAATTCAATCATCTGGCCAAGATGTATCTCGACAATTTCCGGAAAGCCCGTTCCATTTTCGTCGACCGTTACCAGAAAAATCTTCTCCGGGCTTTCAAAAAATTCCAGGATCTCGGGAAACTTGACGTGCTCACCTGCGGGGCGACTCACGGGTTTCTTCCGCTGATGGATACGACCAAACAATCGGTTCGGGCGCAGATCAAAGTGGCGGCCGATCATTACCGCTCGGTTTTCGGCCGGTCTCCGCGCGGGATCTGGCTTCCGGAATGCGGCTACAATCCCGGTGATGACGAAATTCTGAATCAAAACGGCATCCGTTACTTCTTTTTGGATACGCACGGGATTTTGCACGGAAGCCCGCGGCCGAAATACGGCGTATTTGCGCCGGTTTATTGCCGGAGCGGGGTAGCGGCGTTCGGACGTGACTTGGAGTCTTCCAAACAGGTTTGGAGCGCGAAAGAAGGGTATCCGGGGGATTTCTTCTACCGGGAGTTTTACCGCGATATCGGGTTCGATTTGGAATTTGATTACATCAAACCGTATATCCATCCCGACGGCATTCGAATCAACACGGGGATTAAATATTACCGCATCACCGGCCCGACGGATCACAAGGAACCGTATCAGCCGCAGGTTGCCCGCGAGAAAGCCGCGTATCATGCCGGTAATTTTATGTTCAATCGCGAACGGCAGGTCGAATATCTTCACGGGCGGTTGGGAAAGAAACCCGTGATTGTCGCGCCTTACGACGCGGAATTGTTCGGGCACTGGTGGTATGAAGGGCCGCAGTGGCTTGACTTCCTGATCCGGAAGATTTCCTGCGATTCAAAAATGCTGAAGCTGACGACGGCTCACGATTACCTGAAAGAAAACAAGCGGAATCAGGTGATTACGCCGTCGTTCTCGAGCTGGGGTTGGAAGGGGTTCAGCGAGTATTGGCTGAACGGGAGCAATGACTGGGTGTACCGGCATTTCCATGAGGCCTCTCAGAGGATGAATGAGCTTGCTTCGAGATTCAAAAGTGCGAATGGTTTGTTGGAGCGGGCTTTGAAGCAGGCCGCGCGGGAGCTTTTGCTTGCCGAATCCAGCGACTGGGCATTTATCATGAAAACCGGGACGGTTGTTGAATATGCCCAAAGACGGGTGAAGGACCATATCCTCCGGTTTATGCGCCTCTACGACGACATCACCAACGGCACGATTGATGAAGGCTGGCTGGCCGATGTTGAGTCCAAAGATAATATTTTCCCCGATATCGACTATCGGATATACGCCTCCTAAGCAAAATACTGCTTTCTTCGGGTCAAGTATTACACAATCCAGACGATACAAAAGGACGGCTCAACCTTTTTTTCTAAATTCCGGAACAGAAAAGGAAATTGAATGCGGGGAAAATTGACGGTTGTCCTGGCAGTCTTGTTTTTTATTCTTACGCCGCTTGCGCAAATGTCTTCATACGCTTTTTCCGCCGAGATTTCCGATGCGGCCGCTTCGCTTTCCGCGAAATCCGCTATTTTGCTCGATCCGGCTTCCGGGAAAGTCCTTTTTGCCAAGACACCTCACCGGCAGCAGCCCGCGGCCAGCACCACCAAGATCATGACGGCCCTTGTGGTGATGAAGAAGTTTTCCCTGAAACATATCGTCCAGGTGCCGAAAAGCGCGGAGTATATTCCCAAACGCACCATCGGCTTGCGGAAGGGGGAAAGATTTTACGTCAAAGATCTGATCCGGGCGATGCTGATCACTTCCGCGAACGATGCCGCGCATACGCTTGCGGTGGCGGTTTCCGGATCGGAAACGGCTTTTTCGAAACTCATGAACCGTGAAGCCAAAAGGCTCGGCGCGAAGGAAACCCGCTTTGTGAATCCTCACGGCCTGCCGCATTCCCGGGCCCAATATTCCACTGCCTATGATCTTGCGTTGATCATGAAAGAGGCAAGGAAGAACTCCTTCATTGTGGAAACCATGTCCCGGCGGTCCGCGACGATCAAGGCGCTGAACGGGAGGCGCTACTACCTGAAAAGTACCAACAAAATGCTCTGGAGAACCTCCAATCGGGTTCAGGGGAAAACGGGTTATACCCGGAAGGCCCGGCATTGTTTTGTCGGCAAGATTCGCCGCCCCAGCCGGAAAGATTTGGTGGTGGTTGTGATGGGAAGCGCAAGCCTTTGGAGGGATTTGACGGTTCTCACGAATTTGTGCCGGAAGATGGGGGGGGGCTCGAAAGTGAATTCCGTCAAGAAACCTTCCAAGCAAGTCGCCCGGTTGCAGAGGGCGCTAAACCGGGCTGGATTTTCCTGCGGTGAGGCGGACGGGATTATCGGGGATCAGACAACGCGCGCCGTCAAGGCTTTTCAAAGGAGGAAAGGCCTTGCGGTGGACGGGGATATCGGCCCGAAAACCATGGCGAAATTGAAGCCTTACCTGAAAGGATAATTTTTCTCCTCTTTGATTCCCGAAAACTGTAGAATACTGCGATGGAACGTATACTGAAATCATCCCTATTATCCGCGGCGGTTTGTTTTTCTTTTCTGTTTTCCGGATGCTCGACTCTCCCGGGGAAAGGCATGTGCGGGAGCCCCTCCGAAAATCCTCCTCTAAAAACACTGACGGTGCATGATTTTAACGGAGGCGTATTCAAGAACAATCTCGGAGGGGATAGCGGGACCTGGGATTTGGATCCCGAAGACGATTCGGCCAGTTGTGACGCGGAAATCGTGGAAATGGAGGGGCCTCAGGGGCCGGGGAAAGTCCTCCGGTTGGATTATGATGTGGACTCCGAGACGGAAGTCCCCGCCAAATGCGGTTTCTGGACCAAGCTCGGCGATTTGGACGCCGAGGAATACGATCATCTCGAATTCTATGTGAAAGGCGATTCCCAAAAAGGTTTTTCGAAGCTGTTCCGGGTCGAGATCAAAAAGTTCGAAAATACGGACCGCGTGGGGAAACTTCAGGGAAGTTATATCGTGAAGAATGTCACGTCGGATTGGCAAAAAATCAGCATTCCGCTGAATGCCATGACGGGGATCCTTAATTTCGCGGATCCCGCGGTTTGGAAAGACCCGTCGATCGGGAGGCGCGGTCTGGACGAATTTGTGATTGTGTTTGAAGACCGGCGAGTGGACAAAAAGACCGGGCGCATTTATGTCGACGATATCCGCTTTGTCCGCACGGGGAATCCCGGCCCTTCCGCCGTTGATTTTCCTCCCCGTCTAAAAGGGGACAAGACGCCCGTCCGGCTCGAAGGCGTCGAGTTCATGCAATTTTTGGTCAAGAGGCTGAAAGGGTTCCCTTCGGAGAAAATCGTCAGGAAATCGTTTCCCGCGGAGGATCGGGCGTTTTTGACGGAAGTCGCGCGCGATACCTGGCGTTTTTTTGACGAGATCGTGGATCAGGAACATCATTTGCCTTTGGATACCATTCAGCTCGGGCAGAATAAGCCCGTGGATGCGGGAGGTTGGGTCGGGGACTACACGAATGTGACCAATATCGGGATTTATTTGATGTGCGTCGTGGCGGGATATGATCTCGGATTTATCTCCCGGGAAGATGCCGTGAAACGGATCGGAGACACGATCAAGGTGGTCGGCGAAATGGATTTTCACAAACCGAGCGGATTCCTGTATAACTATTACGATACCACGCAGTTGGAACGGACGAGCTATTTTGTGTCTTTCGTGGATTCGGGCTGGCTGGCGGCCGGCCTTTACGTGGCTAAAGGAGCGTTTCCCGATGAGCTCGGAAAAGCCTGCGATAAAATTCTGAACAGAGGTAATTTTCGGTTTTTTTATGATCCCGTCGATCAGCAGATGTTTCACGGTTACTACGATCATCTGGACGTGTATTCGGATTACCACTACGGTGTTTTTTACGCGGAACCTCGGGCGGTCAGCGCGATTGCTATCGGCCGGGGGGAAGTGCCGGTCGAGCATTGGTTTCGCATGGTGCGTACTTTCCCGGATAATTTCACCTGGCAGGAGCAGTTTCCCGTGAACCGTTTCAAAAAGAAGACGCTTGGGTTTGAATACGAGGGGGGGAATTATGAATGGAAGGATTTGGAATACGTGCCTTCCTGGGGAGGATCCGCATTTGAAGCTCTGATGCCGACGATGATTCTTGCAGAAAAGGAATTGGCGCCCGAAGGGCTCGGGAAAAATGACGAAATTCATGTTCAGGGGCAGATCCGATATGCCAAAGAGGAATTGGGCTATCCGGTTTGGGGGATGAGCCCGTCTTCGGTGCCGGAGGGCGGATATTCGGAATACGGAGCCAAACCTTTCGGTTGCAAAGGATATAAGGCGGGGGTTGTGACGCCGCATGCCAGTTTCCTTTCCCTGGAGTTTGCGCCTGAGGAAGCGGTTGCGAATTTACGGAAGCTTCTCGAACTTTATGATGTTTACGGTGAATACGGTTTCTACGATGCGGTAACCGTGGAAACGGGGCTGGTGGCGTACAAGTATCTGTGCCTGGACCAGGGGATGAGTCTGATTTCTCTTTGTAATTACCTGAAGGAGGGTTCGATCCGGAGAAGGTTTCACGCCAATGCGGACCTTGTTTCGAAAATCGATCCTTTGATCCGGGAGGAAAAGTTTTTTGATGCGTCCCAGCGGTCCGAAGAAGACCGGGATGTCGTCATGCGGGAGGTGTGAGATGGCCATTACGCTGTTTGAAGACAAAGGATGTCACTCGTTCGAGATTTTTGCGGGGGCATCCGTTTCCGCGGCTTTTAGCGACCGGAAATTCAATATGCGTTTCTCCGAAGATTTTTCCGTCCCTAGAAATGACCGCGAAATTTTCTTTCAAATTCTCGGCGCCTCTGCGGACCGGCTGGTTTGCATGGATCAGATCCACGGGGGGAATATTGTCCTGGTGACCGAGAGTCTGAGAGGCAAGGGAGCCCATTGCCGTGCGGATGCGGTTCCGAATGCGGATGCTCTGATTACGCGGGAAAAGGGAATCCCCCTGGGGGTTTTGACGGCGGATTGCGCTTCGGTTTTTTTTCATGATCCCAGAAAGCAAGCGGCGGGAGTGGCTCATGTCGGTTGGCGAGGGCTTTTCAATAAATTACCGCAGAAAATGGTGGCGGCTTTTTCCGGAAATTTCTTGAGCCGGTCGGAGGACCTTTGCGTGGCTTTGGGCCCCATGATTCGCCGTTGCTGCTATGAAGTCGGAGCGGACGTAGCTTCTCATTTTCCCGGCGCGGTCGAGGACCGGGACGGGAAAATTTACCTGGATCTTACGGCCGGCATCCTTTCGGCTTTGCTGGAGAGCGGAATCCGGCGGGAGAATATCGAAGACTGCGGATTATGCACGCATTGCCATGAGCATCGTTTTTATTCCTACCGGCGTGAAGGGCGGGAGACCGGTCGGATGATTTCCGTCATGATGCTTCGCTGAAGCAGAGCGGAAAGCCTTTCCTTCCGAATGCGCTTGTCAATAAAAGCTCGGCTTTGCTATAATTCTCCCCTTATCTTTCAAGGAGACAGACATGCAAGCGAATGATTTGAGAAAAGGAACGGCCATTATGTTTAATAAGGAAATTCATATGGTCGAAGATTTTCGGCATTATACGCCGGGAAATAAGCGGGGTTTTGTCCAGGCGACTTTGCGCAACGTCAAGACCAACCGTGTGTTGCAGTATAAGTTTTCTTCGGACGAAGATGTGGAACAGGCTCCTTTGATTCCCAAGTCGGTCCAGTTTCTTTATCGTGACGGAGACGGGTTCCATTTTATGGATCTGGAAGACTATCACAGCTTTATGATGCTGGAATCGAGCGTGGGGGATGCCGCTCATTATCTAAAAGAGAATCAAGAATTGAAAATCCGTTTTTACGAAGACAGCCCGATTATGATTGAGCTTCCGTCCAGCATCGTATTGAAAGTGGTCGATTCGCCTCCGGGAGTGAAAGGCGATTCGGCAACGAATACGCTTAAACCGGCAAAATTGGAAACCGGGTATGAAGTCTCGGTTCCTCTGTTCGTTAGCGAAGGTGATTTTGTCAAGATTGATACCCGAAGCGGGGAGTATATCGGGAGAGGGTAGGAAAAGATTTTTCGTCGCTCCCTAGGTTGGCTTCGAAGCGAGGCCGTCCGGGCTGAAGCGGAGAAGGATTCACGGCCTGGGATAAATTGGTAGTAATCCCACGTCGCCCCCTAGGCCGGGGGCTCCTGGGATCAATTCGCATGGCGAGCTTGATGCTCCCTTGGGTCGCATAAGCTCGATGCTCATTGAGGGCAATTAGCTCAGCACTGACCTTCATTGAATTTTTTTGGATCAATGGGGCAGGGCAGTCCTCGCCGCTTTGAGGTGAGGACAGTTGGTTGGGAAACTTAGAAGTAGTCAGTACAGAGCTAATTCTGGTTGAATGAAAGAAAGATGATGGGCAATTAGCTCAGTTGGTTAGAGCACTTCGTTCACATCGAAGGGGTCAGAGGTTCAAGTCCTCTATTGCCCAGTTATTTTTTTGAAAAATCACATAGAGGACTTGAAGGGAGCTGCCGAGCCTTGTTTGTGGAGCTGCGACCATGAGGAGCAGCGACAACCGTCGAGGCAGCGGGTGGCCTACCGGAGGCGAATCGAAGCATGATTGATGAAAATAAATCGTGCGGAGAGATATGAGCCGGAGGAGCCAAGTCCTCTAGCGACGTATTATTTTCTAAATATTTTTTGCTGAAAGTGAAAAAAGAACCTTCCTATCTTATCGCAACGTTGAGTTCCTTGATCCCGCTGCTAATCCTTATTACTTTTCTGATTGCCGGATGCGCTTCCTATCGAGTCGTCGAACTGGGGCCCGGCGTCGATGATGAAAATATCGTCAGGCCCTTTTATGCCGTGGCCCGCAACAATATCTTGATCCCCGAATATGTCGTCGATTCATATCAAAATTATCCTTATTCACCGGAAGAAGCGGAAACCCGCTTTGAGTCCAGAAAAAACGTCTTGGAGACTTTTGTCCGTGAAAAATATGAGCTCCCTCCCAGTTGGACTTATCAATGCCCCCGTTATCTTCTGGGGGCGGGCCTGACGATTATCTCGCCGGTCGCGATTCCCGTTCAAGCGTTGGGAGAGTGTTTTTCCCGCCAAACGTCTAAGCGCTCTTTTGGGGAAATTGCCGCCGATTATTTCGAGGCCAGCTTTAATTCGCCCATGTATGAAAAGCCGAAGATCCGGGAGCGGGTCGACATTTTCTATTGATGTGCTTCGAAGGAAGATTTGCTGAAGCGATTCTAAATCATGCAGGAGGGGGGACTTGAACCCCCACGAGCTTGCGCCCACAAGACCCTGAATCTTGCGCGTCTGCCAATTCCGCCACTCCTGCGAATCCGTAGGGTCAGGATTGTAGCATTCTCCGGCAAAATGAGAAATCAAAAATTTCAGAATTTGAGTGAAACCGGAAATCTTCTCTTCCGGATAATCTTTTTGAAGCTTAGTGCGAAGGTGAGGGGCTAGCGTGGAGGGAGGAAACGAAACCGGTCCGGGTCCGGGCATTCTTGCGTGGGGATGGGGATTCGCGGGCAGGGTTTAAGAATCCGTTTCCGGTTTTTATGCTATACTATTCTGGTTTTTAGGAAGCTCCGGCAAAAACGAACTGATTTCTTAAGGAGAAAACGCCATGAAGAAAGAATGTTGCCGCCGTTTGGCTCAAGTGGGGTGCTTTTTGGTATTGGGAGTTTTTTCTTCCGGAAGCATTTTGTTTGCCCAGTCCCAGGAATCCGGAACGGACGGGAAGGATCGTCCGGAGGTTCAGTCTATACAAATGAATGTGGTTCAGAATCATATCCGGGAAGACGAAAAAAACGGGCCGCAGGGGTCTTTTGCCGCCGAACCGTCTCCGGGCCCCGCCGATACGCTTTCCAATGTGCAGAAGATGCAGACACAGGCAAATAAGATCCTAACAAAAAATCTTTCCCGCTTTGAGGGGGCTCTGCCGGAAGGGCTTCCGACTCGGGAGCCTTCTCTGAACGTCGAAGAGACGGCAAAGGAAGTTGTGATCACGATGGATCTTCCCGGAATGAAAAAGAAGGATATCGAGGTTAGGGTTCGGGACGGGTTCCTTACCGTGAAAGGGAAAAGGTCTTTCAGCCGGGAGGAGGGAGATTCCGGAGAGAAGGGGGAATTTTACCGGCAGGAACGTTTTGAAGGGAGGTTTGAGAAAAGGATACCTCTTCCGCCTTCTCTGGCTGAAGAGACCATACGGGCTGATTACAAAGGGGGCGTTTTGACGATTCGCGCGGACAAGATTGTTTCAGAGAGAGAGCCCGCGCTGGAAAATTCTTCCCGGTAAGGGTTTGGGAGTTCTTTAAAGGTTCAATTAGAAACTCATGACGGAGGAGCGGTATGAAATCGTGTTCAAAAAAAGAATCGGAAGTGAAAACGGGTTTAATCGTTTCAAATGACGGTTGCGGTAGGGGCCTTTTGGCTTATGTGATTTTGAGAAAACGTTTGCCGGATGTGAAATTTAAATTGGCCGGACTGGTTGTGCCTGCCGGGCAGGCATTGGATCCGTATGCCGTATCGGCATTGCGGAAGCAGGGACTTTCCGCGGGGGCGGTGCGTTCGGTCCAGGTCAGCGATGAACTGCTCCGGAAAGCGGATTTTGTGGTTGCTCTGTCCGTCGAGAACGAAAACTATCTGAGAAACACCTATGAGGCTTTCTCGGCGGAAAAGACAATGAACCTGAATATCCCGACGGTGATCGAGAGATCGGAATCCGCTTACGAGAAGACGTTTGGGGGGATTAACGAAGCCGTCAGCCGGCTGCTGAGTTGTTCGTGCCGGTGCGGCTGTTGAAACGGACTGATTTTTGGGGAGACTGAATGAGATCCGAAAAGCGGTTTAAGGTCCTGATCGTTTACACGACGGCGGGGCTGGGGCATCAGCGATCGGCGGAGGCCCTGAAACAGGTGTTTGAAAGACTCTATCCGGATTGCGATGCGAACGCGGTCGATGTGCTGGATTTTGCGAATGTCGTTTTTCGCAAGATGTACAACCGGATTTATCTTGAACTGATCGAAGAGCTGCCGGATCTCCTCGGGTACATTTATAAAAAGTACGACGACGATCTTACCGCCCGCAATACGGCCAAGATACGTCTTTTGTTTGACAAGTTGAACACCATCAATTTGAAAAATCTCATCGAGGAATTCGACCCCCACCTGATTGTTTGCACGCATTTTCTTGCCCTCGAGATCTTTAGCGATATGAAGGCGCGTGGGAAATTGTTCCTGCCGCTTTACTGCACGCTGACGGATTTTTATCCGCATGCTTTCTGGGTGTATTCGCATGTCGACAAATATTACGTGGCGAACGAAGATTCAAGAAGAAATTTGGTAAGAAGGGGAATCGAGGAGGACAAGATCGCCGTGACGGGCATCCCCATCAATCCGGCCTTCGCGGAACTTCCGCCCAAGGAGATTTCCCGGAAGAGAGTCGGATTGGAGGGCGGGAATCCGTCGGTTTTGATTCTGAACGGCGGGTTCGGCGTCGGAAAAATGGAAGAGATCGTCAAATCGTTCGAACGCTGCGATTTTCCCCTGGAATTGGTGGTGGTGGCGGGGAAAAACAGGGAGCTGAAGAAAAATCTGGACGAAATGGCCCCTTTGATCCGTCCGCGCATGCATGTCTTCGGTTTTGTCGAGAATATTCACGAGCTGATGAATGCCTGCGACTTGATTGTGAGCAAACCCGGCGGGTTGACTTCTTCGGAAGCCATGGCCGCGGGACTGCCGATGGTTTTGGTGGATCCGATTCCCGGTCAGGAGGACCGCAATTGCGAATATCTTCTGGAACACGGCCTTGCCGCCCGGCTGTACGACCTGAAAGACGCTTCCGACAAAGTGGTGTCGCTCCTGAAGACGCCGGGGAAATTCGAATTTTTCAGGAAGCAGACGAGGGACGAATCTTTTGCGGATGCGTCCCTGCGGATTGCGTCGGATATTTTCAACGATGTCCAGAAAAAATTCGGCGCGTTTCTCGCGGTCTCCGGAGGAGTTTGAAAGTCGCGCGCGTCTTTTTCAGCGCTTGAAGATTTTAGGCGGCGTTGAAAAATTTAAGTAAAATTTTTCCTTGATCGCCGCGTGTTTTTCTGTTATAAAAAACCGTTCTTTCTAATGGAATTTCGCGGTAAAGATCTGTTTCTTGCAGAGAATTCGCTCTGAGGACGGAAAGGGAATTCGGGAGACCGGTTATCCAATTTGCTAAGACGTAATATTTTATTACTTAATCCCTTTTTCAGGTTTCCCCAAGTCAGCTCATAACGACATTTCTCTCCAAGAAAAAGGCCTTTCAAGCGGAAATTCAGCCCCGAAAAGGGCGGGTTTAGCCTCATTAGAGCCACTCATGTGAAAGGTAATACGGCATGGATCTTGCGTTGGATGATGTTTTTCTCGGCAGAGAAGAAATTCGCGACACGCTCGAGAAACGCGTTCAGGCGTTTTTGAAAGGGTACCGTCAAAACGTCAGCTTGATCGGTGCCCGGACGATCGGAAAAACTTCTCTTGTTTTTCATTTTCTCAGAACTTTGCAGGACCCGCAGCTGATTCCCGTGTATGTCGCCGTTTCCAGAGAACCGTTTGTCTTTTTTGCTCAAAAATTCATGGGATCACTGATCGCCGGGTTTTTGCGGTCTCAGAACGAACCGGTTTCCGTGGATTTTAAGGACATGATTGAACGAAGCAATCGTTGGATCCCGAAGACGCTCAAGAAAATGAGCGAGGTGAAAAAAAGTTTCTCGAAGGACGACCCGTGCGGTTCGTTTCGGGATTTGCTTGCCTTGACGGATTTTCTCTGCGAGGAATCCGGCAAAAAAATCCTTCTCGTTTTGGACAATTTTGATCTTCTGGGAGAATTTGGGCTCCGGGATCCGTTCCGGGAACTGGGCAAGGCGATCATGCTGCAGAAGAACACCCTGTATTTTGTCGTTTCAAGCCGGATCGAGCGGTCCCGCGAAATTCTGCGGGAGAAGCTTTCTCTCCTGTTCGGGAATTTTGAAGTGATCGAGTTGGAGACCTTTGATTTTTCCACATGCGATCTTTTTCTCGCAAGGCAAGTCCCCGGCGTCCGATTTTCGGACGTTCAGAAAAAATTTCTTTTCGAACTGACCGACGGGCACCCGTATTTTTTCAGCGCTCTGATCAGGGATATGCGCGAGCATCTCCCCCCTCCGTCCGAGGAACTTCTGCCGGACGGGGTTTTGATCGATGCTTTGGAGCGCGAATTGTACCGGGAGGACGGGGGCCTCTACCGGTATTTTCTGAATTTGCTCTGTGATCTGGGGCGCGCCCGAAATTTTCACCTTTCCCTGAGAGTTCTGCTTGCCGTTGCGCTGGGGCATAAGAAATACCACGCGATTGCCAAACATATCGGTGAAAAAGCCGGCGATATCAAGAACACTCTTTCGCGTCTGACGGAGGAGGAGATCCTCGCGAAAAAAGGGTCTTTTTTCACGTTCCGGCTTCCGCTGTTCAGTTTCTGGCTTCGCCAGGTCTATCAGCGGAAGGAATGGAATTTTTTGCTGGATTTGGAATTGCCGCGGACGGCGTTCCGGGAAGAGGTTTTTGCGCTGATTCGGAAACGCGGGGAAGAGGAAAAGAAGGAACTTTTAAAACGGATGGAAGAATTATTCCGGAAATTCAGGAACGACGTCATCGAAATCGATACTAAAAAGCTGAAATGTCCCCATTTTACGGAGGTCTTTTTCAAGCCTTCGAACGGGCGGGTTTTCCCGGTTGAGGCCAAATCGGGCAGCAGCCGCTGGATTTGCCAGGTCGCATATAAAAAGGTCATCGAAGAGGATGTCCGGCTTTTTACGCAGGATATCGGGAGATTGAAGTCGAACGTTCAGAAAAGAATCCTGATCGCATTGGAAGGAATCGAATTGAACGCGAAGATTTTGGCGAAAGAGGCAAACATCATGCTGTGGGGACTGCGTAACGTCAATTCGCTGTTGGACCTTTACGACAGTCCGAAAGTGGTTTTGTGACGGGCGGAGAACGGTATCGGATCGGTGCGGGCATTTGAAGCCGCGCGATCGGATTTGAGTCGGGTTCGAATTTTAGGATTCTAGGATTCAAGGAAAGGATGGTCGGAGAATGGAGCTTCTCTGGGCGCCGTGGCGCTGTTCGTACGTAACGAAGAAGCATCGCGGCTGTTTCCTGTGCGCGGCATTGAAAGCCGGGAAGGACCGTGACCGTCTGATTGTTTCGAAGACCCGCCATTCTTTTTGTATCCTGAACCTTTATCCCTATAACGCCGGGCATTTGATGATCGTGCCGCGGCGGCATGTCAAAGATCTTGAGGAATTGAACCGGGCGGAACGAGCGGACCTGATGGATCTTTTCATCCGGATGAAGCAGGTGAGCCGGAAAGCCTTGAACGCCCACGGATTTAATGCCGGGATCAATTTCGGTCGTGTGGCCGGCGCCGGGTTGGTGGGACACGTTCATATTCACCTGGTGCCTCGATGGGAAGGGGACACGAATTTTATGCCCATAGCGACGGATACAAAGGTCGTTTCGGCTTCCTTAGGAGCTTTGTATGATTGCCTGACGAAAGCTCTGAGGAAGTAGGGCGGAGAATGGGTGCGTTGATTCTCAAGCGGAAAGATTTGGAAGACCGGGAAGTCCGGGAACTGGCTTCTTACGCGGTGAAGAGCCGCTTCAGCCGTGGACGGCGGTGGCCCGAGAAAGAGCATGATTTCCGGACGGCGTTTCAGAGAGACAAAGATCGTGTCGTCCATTCCACGGCTTTCCGCAGGCTTGAGTACAAAACGCAGGTTTTTGTCAACCATGAAGGCGATCACTACCGGACGCGGCTGACGCATACGCTGGAAGTGGCTCAGATTGCCCGGACGATTGCGAGAGTCTTACGCTTAAACGAAGACCTGGTTGAAGCGATTGCTCTGGCCCACGATCTCGGGCACGGTCCTTTTGGTCACGCCGGCGAACAGGCATTGCAGGCGATTATGAAAAAGCACGGAGGGTTTGAACATAATCGCCAGAGCCTCCGGATCGTGGAAGAGTTGGAAGAGAGTTACGCGGAATTTCCGGGCCTGAATCTGACGGCTGAAGTGTTGGACGGAATTCAGAAACACCGCGAGATTCGTTTCTTAAAGGGGGACAAGGATTTCCCGCTTTCCCTGGAAGCTCAATTGGTGGATATCGCGGACGAGATTGCCTACGACAGTCACGATGTGGACGACGGATTGCGTTCGGGATTTATCGAGGAAGCCGATTTGGCTTCGCTGAAAATTTGGCAGGAAATTTCGAATTATGTCCAGGGGAAATACCCCAGGCTTCCTCCGGGAACTCCCAGAAAGCGGCTTGCGATACGCCTGTTGATTAACCGGCAGGTTGAGGACCTGATTACGCAGACTCAGCGCAATATCGAGTCCTGCGGGATTCGGGAAAACGAAGACCTCAAAAAAGTCCGGCGGCGGATTGTGGAATTTTCGGCCCCGATGCTGAAACTTAAGCGGGAATGGAAGGAGTTTCTTCACGAGAAACTCTATCGGCATTACCGGGTCGTGAGGATGACGGAAAAAGGGGTTCGGATGCTGAAAGCGCTTTTTGAAGTCTATCTCGAACGCCCGGGGCAATTGCCACCTTCCGTGTTGGTTCGGGCCGATAAGGACGGTATTTACCGCGCGATTTGCGATTACGTTTCGGGGATGACGGATCGTTTTGCGCAGGAGGAACATAAGAAGCTTTTTGAGCCTTACGAGAAGGTCTGATTTTCGGGAAATAGGGTGTAATGCATTTTAAGGCAATGAGTTGCGGCAAAAAATAGATTTGACTGAGTGGCGCCGGATGTTAGAATCCCGAATCAATGCCCTTTTTGCTGAGGCGACAGTTTTTAAAGCCCGAGAAAGGATTGTAAACTTGTGCTGCTGAGGGAGAAGAAAATACCCAAGATTCCCGAGAGAAGGATTCTTGACGAAGAGTCCTGGAAACACGGGTATGCCGCGTTTCACCGCCTTTTTAGGGATCCTTTGGGCTGGTTTTATATGGGGAATGAAAGCGGTGACGATTTGGTCCGGATGGACCGGAAGACCTGCTGTTCCTGGTATGCGCAGTCTGCTGCCTGCGGGAGAACTTGCGAGAAGTATCTTCTGGATCTGGCGAGAGCCCGGAAATCCGAAAAGCTCCGTAGCTTACGGAAATTCTCCTGCCATGCCGGCAAGTCCTGCGTCCTTTTTCCGCTTCCGTTCCTGAATGAAATCCGGAGCTCTCTGATCCTTTGCAATCTCAAAACGTCCGGAACCGCCGAGCTTGCCAAGGCTTTCTATGAATTTCTGAAAACCCAGAGGGAGCTTTCCCAGAAAAACTTCGAATTGCAGAATTTTTATGAAACCGTTCATCCCCGCGCTTTGGCGCTTTCCACCATGCACGCGGTACACCGCGTGGTGAGCGCCGTCTACAATCTGGAAGATCTTCTCCCCCGCATCGGAAGGCTGAGCATGCAGATTCTGAAGGCTGGCGCATGCAGTATCTGGCTCTTTGACGAAGACCGGGAGCACCTGATATTGAAATTTGATTCCGAGAAAGCGGATTACAAGAAAAAAGTCATTCGCAAGAAATCCGGAGCGGGGTTCGAGGGGCGCATTGCGGTGAACGGGGAGATTTGCTTCAAACGAAATGTTCTCGCGATCCCTTTTCTGGATCAGGACATCCTGGGACTCATCATTCTGAGAAACAAGCAGGGGGGCGCCGCGTTTACTTTCACGGATCTTGAAATTTTCAAAATTCTCGCGGAACAGACGGTTGTGGCGATCAAGAACGCCAAACTCTACGATGAAACCCAACAGCTGACGCTCGGCGCGGTGAAATCCATCAATGAACTGCTGGAACTGAATTCGGCGGGGGACAATGTCCATCTGCCTTTGTTTGCCAGGTTGGTCAACGAAATCGGAAAAGATATGGGGCTCCGAGGTGAAGATTTGACGAATTTGGGAAGAGCGGTTCTTCTTCTGGATACGGGCTATGTCGGGCTTCCGGAGAAGATCCGGACCAAGCGGGAGAAATTAACGGAAGAAGAATATGCGCTCATCAAACAGCATCCTCATCGCGGCGTGAATGTGCTAAAATCAGTCAGTTCGCTGAAGCCGGTAATTCCGATTGTGTTGCACCATCATGAACGATTTGACGGGCAGGGGTATCCCCACGGGCTGAAAGGGGAGGCGATTCCTCTCGGTGCCAGGATTATCGCGGTGGTAGACTCGTTTACCGCGATGATATCGAAAAGGTCCTATCGCCGGTCGAAAGGCATTGATGAGGCAGTCAGCGAGATCAGAAAGCAGAGGGGCGTTCAGTTTGACCCGCATGTGGTGGACAGTTTTCTTAAAGTGATAGCGGTAGAGTTTCCGGGGGCGGTTGAGGATTTCCGGAAGTAGAAGAAGCGGTTGGGAGTATACCGGACGGATTTCCATTTTAGAAATCACAAGTAGAAAAGGAGGAGGAAAATGCTTAGGAAAAGTTGGTTTTTGATCGGTCTAATAGTCCTGACGGTGGGAACGGCAGGATGTTCCCGCACGAAAGAGTTGGAGAAGATCAACCGGCAGCAAGCGATGACAATCGCGAGTCTGAACGAAGATCTTGCCCGACTGAACAGCGATTTGGCGGCGCTTCAGCGGTCGAAGGATGATTTGCTGAAAACGAAAGAGGACCTGGAGCGGAAACTGAAGGCGGAGCTCGGCGGAGGGGATCTGACGCTGACGATGGGGGACCGTGGGGTAGTGTTGACGGTGCTCGATCGAGTCCTTTTTGATTCGGGGAAAGCGGAGATCAAGGATTCCGCAAAACCGACGCTGGACAAAGTCGCCAGCATTTTGGGACAGGATGCCGTTGACAATATGATTTACGTGGAAGGACATACGGATAATGTTCCGATCCGGCATTCGGGATGGAAATCCAATTGGGAATTGTCCACTGCCCGTGCCACCGAAGTGATCCATCGCCTTTCGGATGGAGGGGGAATTGAGCCGAAGCGGCTAGTGGCCTGCGGATACGGGGAATTTCATCCCGTCGCTTCCAATGACACGGCGGCAACCCGTCAGAAGAATCGTCGGGTGGAGATTGTCGTTTCTCCCCGGAAATTCGGTGATTCGACGGTTTCGGATGTGAAGGCAAGCGATAAAAAAGGGGAAGGAGCGGTTGTTATAAAATAACCGGATGAGATTCGAAACTTTTCCTAAGCGGATTCAACAAAAGGTAGGGCCCATTCTGGTGAAAGCGGTGATTGCTTTTGCCGGGCTGGCATTGATTGCCGGGGCCCTGCCTTTTTTTTTCAACCAACTGGCTTGGATGAAACTGAAGCGGAACTTCCCTTTGGAATTTCAGGGGGATCTGAGGCTGGGCCGGTGGGGGATGATCGAAGCGAGGAATGCGTTGCTAAAGCGGGATACCAGTTTCGAGATTCGGGCGAAGGAAATCAAAGTGGTCTATTCGCTTCCCGCTTTCTTGGTCCGGCAGGATTTGGTGATGAATATCGAAGGGACCGGCCTCCGGATAGGATTTTCGGAGGGAGAAGTGCCGGGAGGGGGCTCGTTTTCCTCGCATCTCGATTTTGATTCTCTGCAAGCGTCTTTGGCAACGGCCGGCCGGGGGAAAACGGAGATCCGTCATTTTGCCATCGAAGGGCCGGCTTTGATCGGCTATGCGGAGGGCTGTTTTCACAAGAAAGATCGCCTGGATTTTGATGTGGCCTGCTTCTTGCGGAAGGAGTTCATTTCCGGTCTGCCCCGATTTTTTTCGGAACACCTTTTTGATGACCGGGAAGGGCCGTTCAAAGAAGTCCGGTTCGGGGTCCATGGGAGTTGGGATGAGCCCTCTCTGTCTTTTTCTTCGGATCTGATCCGGATCGAGGTAAAAAGCCGGGACAACGGATGAAAAAATCTCAAAAACAACGCAAATTCAGCGAAAGATTTTTTAAAGTTGCCGATAATATATTGTGAGAGCCACTGAGAGTTTCTAAATGAGACTAAAGGACCTTCTAAAAGATACTTTCTATACGACAAAGAACCGGCGTTTGCTGGATCTGGAAATTAAGGATGTGACCTGTCAGTCCAAAAATGCGGGCCCGGGCAGGCTTTTCGTGGCCATTTCGGGAGACGCGCAGGACGGACACCGCTATGTCGCGGAAGCGATTGAGAGAGGGTGTCCTGCCTGCTTGGTCGATTCTCTGGCGGGGCATTCTTTCCCGGACTCGTTTCCGGTCGTTGCCGTCGAAAATACCCGGTTTGTTTTTTCGCTTCTGTCGGCACGGATGTTTGAGTATCCCGCCAAGGATGTTAAAGTGATCGGGATTACCGGGACGAACGGCAAGACCACCACGGCTTTCTTGGTTTATTATCTTTTCAATTACTTTTCCTCCTGCGGCATGGTCGGAACGGTGCATCATCGGGTCGGGTCGCAGATCCTTCCGTCTAGGAATACCACTCCCGGCGCGTATGATCTCCACTGGATGCTGGCACAGATGAGAAAAATGCGGACTGAATATTGCTCGATGGAGGTTTCATCCCATTCGCTGGCGCAGGATCGGGTTGCTCATCTTGCTTTTCATTCCGCGATTTTCACGAATTTATCCCACGAACATCTTGATTATCACCGGGATCTGGAGGCGTATTTCCGGGCCAAAGCGAAACTGTTTTTGAAGAGTCCCCAACCGGAACATCGGATTGTGAACCGGGACGATCTCTACGGCGCGAGACTCTTTGATATGCTGGCGCCTCACCCGGTGACGTTCGGATTGCGCTCTCGGGCCGATTTTATCGGACACGGAATTCGCGTTGATCTGAAGGGGCTTTCCTTTTTGATCGACGTTCGAGGGGAAACCATTCCGGTGAAACTGCGAATGCCTTGCCTGCATAATGTCTACAACGCGCTGGCGGCTTTTGCCTGCGGATATTGCGAAGGATGGGATCCCGCGGATATTGCTCAGGCCATGAAGGCATTTCCGGGTGTTCCCGGCAGGATGGAGCGTGTGGCCCCGGAGAGAGATTTCTACGTTTTTGTCGATTATGCCCATACCCCGCAGGCGGTGGAGAGTGTACTGAGGTCTGTCCGGCCTCTTGCGACCCGCCGGGTCATTACGGTGTTCGGTTGCGGGGGGAACCGGGATTCCGCCAAGCGTGCTCCGATGGGAAAGGCTGCGAGCCGCTACTCGGATATCGTGATTCTGACCTCCGACAATCCCCGTTTTGAAAATCCCGAGATGATTCTGGATCAGATCGAGGACGGCCTGAAGGCGGATGCGGGGCAAAAGGTTTTTCGTATTTCGGACCGGGAAGAGGCCATTGCTAAGGCGCTGAGACTTGCCGGACCCGAGGACGTGGTTCTGATTCTTGGAAAAGGGCATGAACGTTATCAAATCGTCGGAGACAACCATTTGCCGTTTGATGACCGGGAAGTTGCGCGGAGGATTCTGAACGAAAGAAATCATGCTTACGTCTGAAGACCTTGAAGCCGCTCTTGAAATTTCCCCGCCGGGCTTTATCAGGAAAACCGTTTTTAAGGGAATTTCCATCGATTCTCGTACTTTAACCCCGGGAGACGTCTTTTTTGCCATTCAGGGGCCGCGGTTCGACGGGCATTCCTTCCTCAAGGAAGCGAGGGGAAAAGGTGCCGTCGCGTTTGTTGTGAATCGTTCTGCCGTTTCAGATGCGGATCTGAGCGGTTATGAAAATGTTTTTCCGGTTTCTGATACCACGCGTGCCCTCGGACAGGTTTCCAATTATTACCGGAGGCAGCGGTCCGTCCGTTCGATTGCCGTGACGGGAAGTGCGGGGAAGACGACCACGAAGGAATTTTGCCACCTGCTGCTTTCGAAACGGTACTCGGTTCACGCTACGTCCGGTAATTTGAACAATCAATTCGGTCTTCCCCTGACCGTCTTCCGTCTGAAGCCTGAGCATCAGATTTTGCTTGCCGAAATGGGGGCAAGCCGTTCCGGGGATATCGCGTATCTTTGCGGGATTGCGGAACCCGATATCGGGATTGTTACCAATGTTTACCCCGCCCACCTTGAGGGGTTCGGATCGTTGGGGAAAGTCTATGATGCCAAACTGGAACTCGGGGCGGCGGTGGCGAAACGGAACGGGACCCTGATTGTGAACGGCGATGATGAGGAACTGGTCCGGCGCGCGAAAAAGTTCGGGGTGCGGTTACTGACTTTCGGAAGGATGCCGGGAAATGATTTCCGCATGACGGATGTTGCAAGGACGGGCGAGGCCGTTTGTTTCCGGGTGAATCAACGCGATTTCTTTGAGATCCCGACTCCGGCCGTTTTCAACGCGGATAATTTTTTGGCTGCGATGGCATTGGCGGTTGAGATGGAAATTTCTTCCGAGGATATTCGCGAAGCGTTGAAAGCCTTTCGTCCGGTCGCCGGCCGCTTCGAGATTCGGGACCTCCGCAACGGGGTGCGAGTGGTGTACGATGCGTACAACGCGAATCCCGGCGCGGTTCTCCGGTCGTTGGAATCTTTTTCGGCATTGCGCGGCGACCGGGGGAGGATGATTGCCGTTTTGGGGGACATGAAAGAACTGGGACCCGAATCCTGTTTGCTGCACCGTGAGGTGGGAAGGAGCCTGAAACGGTTTGGACTGGATGCGCTGTTGTCGGTCGGACCGGAATCCGGGGCAATTGCCGAGGGGGCAAGGCGGGAAAATGCCTGCGGCGAAATTCGTCATTTTCCGAATAACGAGGAGGTCCGATTGTTTCTTTCCTCGTTCGCGAAAGAAGGCGACATGATTTTCCTGAAGGGCTCGCGTTCGATGAAACTGGAGGAAGTGTTGGACGGGCTGGAGGCATGCGGCCTGTAGGAAATTTCCGGGAAAGCAAAAACGGAATCGAAATGATTCCGCAACGGAGATTCAAGGAGAAAGCGGGAAGGCGATGCTTTATTATTTTCTTTACCCTTTGAGAGACCATTCGATATTCTTCAATGTTTTCCGGTATATCACGTTCCGCTCGGTCGGGGCGAGCATCACGGCTTTCCTGGTTTGCCTGATTTTCGGTCCCGCGTTTATCCGATGGCTGTCGGGGCTTTGCATGATTCAAACCACAAAGCGGGATTACGCTCCTCAGTTGGATAATCTCCGGAAGGGGAAAGGCACCGTTCCGACGATGGGAGGGCTGATCATCATTACCGGCATTTTGGTCGCCAGCCTCATGTGGGGAAATCTGGAAAACAGGCTGTTTCTGCTTTCGATGGCGACTTTAGTCTGGTTCGGAACGATCGGATTTATCGATGATTTTCTCAAGGTTCGGAATAAAGATTCCCGGGGAATGCGTTCCCGGATGAAATTTTTCGGACAGGTGGCTTGGGGGCTCGCGTTGGGCTGGTACCTTTACCGGGACGTTGAATTCGGCGGGACGCTTTATGTCCCCTTTTTGAAGCACACCGTGTTTTATCTGGGACTTTTCTATATTCCGTTCGTTGTTTTGGTGATCACGGGATCATCGAACGCTTTGAATCTGACGGACGGATTGGACGGGCTTGCGATCGGCTGCATGATTTTTGCGGCGGGCGCGTTCGGCGTGATCAGCTATGTTTCCGGGCATGTCTACATCGCGCAATATCTGCAAATCCCGTTTTTTTTCGAGGCGGGAGAACTGGCCGTGTTTTGCTCGGCTTTGGTCGGAGCGGGGGTCGGGTTCCTTTGGTACAATTCCTACCCCGCGACTGTTTTTATGGGGGATACGGGGTCTCTCTCCCTCGGTGGGGCTCTGGGGGCGATTGCCATTTTCATCAAAAAAGAATTGGTCCTTTTGATCGTGGGAGGGATTTTCGCGTGGGAAGCGTTATCGGTGATCCTTCAGGTTATTTCCTTCAAGACGACGGGGAAACGTATTTTTTTGATGTCGCCGTTTCATCATCATCTTCAGCTGAAGGGTTGGCCCGAATCCAAGGTGACGATCCGCCTTTGGATTATCGCGTTCATTCTGGCGCTGATCGGGTTGGGAACTTTGAAGTTGAGATGAGCGGAACAGAGCAAGGGAAGTTTAACTCGAGCGGAGAAGGGGGCGGGAATGGAAGACGGCAGAGATCTCGCGAATAAAAGTATCAGCGTGATCGGTTTGGGAGTTTCGGGATTTGAGGCGGCCCGGTTCGCAAAACGCCGGGGTGCGCGCGTGTTTTTATCCGAATTGAAAGAAACCCGAAAGGCTTTGGATCAGAAAAGGGTTTTGGAGTCCGAAGGGATTGAGGTTGAAATCGGGGCGCATTCGTTTGACCGAATTCAAAAATCGGACTGGATCGTTATTTCTCCCGGCATCAAGCCCCAAAACGAAATTTACCGGCGGCTTCTCGGCGAGTGGCGCGGAACTGTGATGAGCGAGATCGAATTCGGATTCCGCTATGTGCCGTGCGAAGTGATCGCGGTGACGGGGACGAACGGAAAGACTACGACGACCTCTTTGATCGCGCAGATGTTTCAGCTGTTCGGAGTTCATGCCGTATCCTGCGGGAATATCGGGAATCCTTTCATCGCGGAAATCGATCGTTTGCGGCCGTCTTCGAAAGCGGTGATTGAAGTCAGCTCCTTTCAGTTGGAGCAGACATTTGAATTCCGTCCTCACGTGGCGCTGCTTCTCAATATCACGCCGGATCATTTTGACTGGCACGGGACGATGGAGAATTATGTCGCGGCGAAGGCGAAGATCTTCCGGAACCAGAGGGAGAATAATTTTGCGGTTTTAAACGCGAAAGATCCTTTTACGGCCCCGATTGCGGCGGAAATCCGCTCCAAGATCCGCTATTTCAATCAGACCGGCGTTGAGAATCCGAACTGGGATGCCGTGCTGCAGGTTGCCGATATTTACGGATTCCCCAGGGAGCGGGTGATGAAATTTCTGAGGGATTTTCCGGGGATCAAGCACCGGATGGAGAAAATCCCTTCCCGCGACGGCATTTGCTATATCAATGATTCCAAATCGACGAATCCGTCTTCGCTGGAATGGGCCCTGGAACGGATGAATTCGCCTGTCGTTCTGATCTGCGGGGGCCGGAACAAGGGGAATGATTTCAGCCCTTTAGCGGACTTGATCAAGAAAAAGGTGAGGACTTGCGTGTTGATCGGCGAGGCCGCAAAAGAGATGCGGGAAGCGTGGAGGGATATCGTCTGCTTGGACGAGGCGGCGAATCTTCGCGATGCGGTCGAAAAAGCGCGAGGACATGCCGGGAGCGGCGGGACGGTTCTCCTTTCACCGGGTTGTGCCAGCTTTGACATGTTCCTGAATTATGAGGACCGCGGGGACCAGTTCAGGGGGATTGTATTCGAACTTGCTGGCAAGGAGACGGTTCCGGCGGGTCAATGAGGAGATCATTTCGTTGAAAATTTCTCAGGGGGCTGAACGGATTTTACTGATCGTCTTCGTTTTGGTCGGACTCGGCATTGTGATGACCTACAGCGCAAGCGGGATTTATGCCGAGCGGTATTTCCATGACGCCACGTATTTTCTGAAAAAACAGCTTCTGTTCGCCGCGGTCGGATTCATCGCTCTTTTGGTTTGCATGCGGATTTCTCCCGACTGGATTCGCGAACATTCGCGGGGGCTTGTTTTGTTTTCGCTGTTTCTTCTGTTGCTGGTTTTTATCCCCGGAATCGGGAAAAGCGGCGGAGGGGCGAGGAGGTGGATCCGTTTCTTCAATTTCAGCATTCAGCCGGTCGAGTTTGCGAAGATCGCTTTATGCGCTTATTTGTGCGATTATCTCGTTCGGAAGGGAAAAAAGATCTCCGAAGGCGGTCTGAAGGTTTTTTTTCCGCCGCTTTTGGTGGTTGGGATTACCTGCCTCCTGGTGATCGTTCAGCCTGATTTGGGATCCGTTATTTTTATTCTCATCACGGCGCTTTTCCTTTTCTTTCTGGCCGGCCTGAAGTTCCGTTATATTTTCTCGGCGATGCTTTTTGGGGTCCCTTTGGTTATCCTGATGGTCGTGATCGAACCGTACCGTCTCAAGCGAATCGTGGCTTACCTAGATCCCTGGCAGGATCCGAGGGGGTCCGGATATCAGATCATTCAATCGTTTCTCGCCTTCGGACTGGGCGGTCTGAAAGGAGTGGGGTTGGGGGCCAGCACTCAGAAATTGTTTTATCTTCCGCAGAGCTACACGGATTTCATCTACTCGATTATCGGGGAAGAACTGGGCTTCCTGGGCACGGTGTTTGTGATCGCGCTTTTTATCTTTATCCTGCTTCAGGGACAATGGATCGCGAAAAATTTAAGGGATCCTTTCCGTTCTTTGTTTGCCTATGCGTTGACGACATTGATTTGCCTGCAAGCCGCTCTCAACTTGATGGTGACGACCGGGATTATTCCGACCAAAGGACTGCCTCTGCCGTTTATCAGTTACGGGGGATCGTCTCTGGTTTTTAATCTGGCAGCGGTGGGCTTGCTGGTCGGCCTCGATTCGTATCGCGGCAAACATCGATGAGGACGCTTCTTTTTGCGGGGCCTTCCGGCGGGCATTTGTTCCCGGCGCTTGCTTTTGCCCAGGCCTTTCACCGTGAACATCCCGACAGCCTTTGCTTTCTCGTCACCACTCCCCGCGTGGAAGGGTTTCTCGAGGGCTGGACTTCCCACGAATGGCTTCGATTTTTCTATTTGTCCGAACTTCCTTCGCATCGGGTTTTTTCTTTGAAATTTCTCCGGTTCTTGTTAAAATTCTGCGGGACTTTTTTTCGGTCGGGAAAAATCCTGGACGAGGTTAGACCGGATGTGATTGTCTCGTTCGGAACGCTGATCAGCGTTCCCGGTGTTTTTTGGGGACGGATGAAGAAAATTCCGGTGGTTTTGCATGAACAAAACGCCGTTTTGGGAAGGGCCAATGCGGCGCTCGTGCCTTTTGCGAAAAAAGTTGCCGTCAGTTTTCCGTCGACGATCGGGAGATTGCCCCGGGGAAAGGGTTTTTTGAGCGGGAATATTTTGAGAGACGAGATCCTTGCCGGGCGAGCTCGGCGCCGAACATCGTCCGGAAAGATGCGGGTCCTGATTTTGGGAGGTTCGCAGGGAGCTTCGTCGCTGAATCGAACAGTTTTTGATGTTTTTTGTCTGTTTACCCGTGAAGAAAGAGCGAAATTTGCCGTATTTCATATAACGGGAAAAAAAGATTTTCCGTATTTCGAGAAAGCGTACCGGGACTTGGATTTGCGGCATGAAATTTTTTCGTTTACGGACCGGATGAACGAGCTTTATGCGGAATCGGATTTGGTGATCGGTCGAGCGGGGGGAGGCGCGTTGGCGGAGATCTTTTTATACGGCCTCCCGAGCATTTTGATTCCTTACCCCTACGCGGCAAGTCATCAGTTGGAGAATGCGAAATACGCGGCGGACGAGGGTGCCGCGATTTTGGTGGAGCAAAAAAAACTAACGGCGGAACGATTGAAAGAGATTTTAACGGCGCTGCTTTCGGAACCGGGGAAAATGAGTGCTTTGGCGTCAAACGCAAAACGGTTGGCGATTCCGGATGCGGCAGGGCGGTTAGTCCGGGAAGTGGAACAGCTGGTTTCGGGGCAATCGGGGTAAGAATCGTTTTGCAGGACGAAAAACCCGCGGGCGATAAGCGGAGGAGGGAGCATCTTGACGGATTTGCTTGAGGGGAGAAAGCACATCTACTTTATCGGGGTCGGCGGGATCGGGATGAGCGGGCTTGCCAAATTTCTAAAAAGTTTGGGCTACGAAGTTTCGGGTTCCGACATCAAGGAGGGGGCTTCGCTGCAGGCCCTGAGGGAACGGGGTATCAACGTTTTTGCGGGGCATCGGGAGGTTCAGATCCGAAACCAAAAGCCGGATTTGATCGTTTATTCGTCTGCGATTTCGAAAGAGAATCCCGAGTTCCTTTTTGCAAAAGAGCAGGGCCTGCCGATGATCCACCGGGCCGAGTTGCTTGCGCGCCTCGTGAATTCGAGAAGGAGCGTCGCGGTGCTGGGCACGCACGGGAAAACGACGACTTCCTCGATGGTTTCCTATCTGATGGACCGATTGAATTATCATCCGACCTGTTTTGTGGGCGGCGTGATCCGGAACCTAGGCGACAATGTGGTGGCGGGCGAACAGAAGTGGATTGTCGCGGAAGTGGACGAAAGCGACGGATCGCATCTCCTTTTCTCTCCCGACTACGCCATCCTGACCAATCTTGAGGAAGATCATTTGGACTTTTATGCCAACTTGGAAGACATCAAAAAACGGTTCCGGCAGTTTCTTGTAAACCTCAAACCGGAGAGTGTTGTGGTGTATTGCAAGGATTGTCCCAATCTGAATGAGGTCATGAGCGGAGTGGCTCAGAGGAAGATTTCCTACGGCCTGGGGAACGGGGCGGATTTTACGGCTGAGGAGATCCGTCCGAGCGGAATGGCTTCTTCCTACCGCTTGCTCTATCAGGGAAATTATTTGTGCGATGTTTCGCTTGGCGTGCCGGGGAGACATAACGTTTCGAACAGTCTGGCCGCTCTCGCGTTGCTTTCTTCCATGGGCATCGCCGCGAAAGATGCGGCAAAATATCTCCCGGATTTCTGCGGGGCAAAACGTAGACTTGAGATCAAGTGGGACAGCGAAGGGGTGATGGTGGTGGACGATTATGCGCATCACCCCACCGAGGTTCGGGCAAGCCTGTCGGCGCTCAAGGCTTTCGGAAGGACGATTACCTGTGTGTTTCAGCCTCACCGTTATAGCCGCGTTGTTTCGCTGGCGAATTCGTTCGGTTCGGCGTTTCAGGACGCGGACGAAGTGATCGTGACGGGAATTTACGGAGCCGGGGAATCGAACGTCAATTCGGTGGACGCGACCCTGATCTCCGACGCGATGCGTCAGGCCGGGCATCCCCATGTGCTGCAAATGCCGAAAGAGAAAGTCATTTGTTATCTGCGTGACCGGCCGATTCGTAACCAGGTGGTCGCCTTTCTGGGGGCCGGGGATATCACCGAAGTCGCGGATCATTTTGTTCGGTCATTGAGGGAAGAATCTTCGAATTAAGTGAAAGGGAAATGCGCGAATGAACATCCCTCCGGAATGGAACGGCCTTGTATCGGAACAGGAGCTCTTGAGCCGTCATTCCACATTTAGAATCGGAGGCCCGGCCCGCTTTTTTTCCCAACCGAAGACTTTGACGGAGTTAGAGACGCTTCTTCGCTGCGCAAAACGGGAAGGGATTCCCTTTGTTCTGATCGGAAACGGCAGCAATGTCCTTTTTTCGGATCAGCCGTTTGAAGGCTTGGTGGTTTCATTGGCCGGTTATGAACCGGATCTGTTTGAAGTGAATGGAAATGAGGTCCGCGTTTCCGCCGGCATGAATCTTCCGCGTTTGGCGTTGCTGTTGGCGCAGCACTCGCTGGGCGGGCTGGAATTTACCGGGACCATTCCGGGAACGGTCGGAGGCGCCCTGGCGATGAATGCGGGTTACGGACGGACCGACGGGAAGCCGAATCAGGTCGGAGATTTTATTAAATGGGTCAAGGTTCTTCCCGGCGAAGGGAACGCGGAGGAGTTAGGCCGGGCGGCGATACGATTTGATTACCGCTCGAGCAGTTTAGCGGGAAAGATCATTCTTGAGGCCTGTTTTGAACTTACGAAAAAGCCGAGGGAAGACATCCTCCGGCAAATCAGGGAGAGCCAGGATTACCGTGCCGTGAGCCAGGATCTTCAGCACCCGAGCGCAGGCTCGGTATTCAAGAATCCGGCGGGCAGTGAACTTTCGGCCGGAAAGATGATTGACCTCGCCGGGTTGCGGGGATTTCAGATCGGCCGGGCTCGGATTTCGGACAAACATGCGAATTTCATCGTGAACCTGGGAGGTTCGACCGCGGTCGAAGTCTTGTCGCTCGTTTCCATCGCGCGAGAGACCGTGAAAAGGAAATTCGGCGTCGAATTGGAACTTGAAATCAAATACGTCTCGAATGAAACGCCCGCTTATGCGGGGTGACGGGAAACCAGGAGAACAGAAGAAAATGGAAACTTTGCCGTTCGAACGGATCGGCGTTTTGATGGGCGGGATTTCCCGCGAGAGAGAGGTTTCGCTCCGTTCCGGGAAGGCGGTTTTGGAGGCCTTGCTGGCGGCAGGATTGAATGCCGAAGGGATAGATCTTGCCGACGGTGATTTTGAAGGGGCCCTGAGGGGGAGGGAGATCGATTTTGCCTTCATTGCTTTGCACGGGGCGGGGGGGGAAGACGGGACGATTCAGGCCGTTCTGGAGAAACTGGGGGTTCCCTATCTCGGAACCCGGCCGGCCTCGAGCCGTAAGGCTTTTGACAAGATCGAATCAAAAAAAGTTTTTGAAAAAACACGGGTCCCGACGCCCGCCTTTGAGATTTTGACGTCCGCGGATTGGCGGGAAAGACTGGAGAAACTGCGTTTCCCGGTATTCATCAAACCTCCGTGCGAAGGTTCCAGCATAGACGTCTGCCAGGTCCGCGATTTATCCGATGCGGAGAGGGGCTTTACACTGCTGTTTGAGAAATATCCGGTCCTGATGGCGGAGGCCAAAATAACCGGGCCCGAACTGACCGTGAGCATTTTGGGCGAGAGGCCTCTTCCGGTCATCGAAATCCGTCCCAAACGCGATTTTTACGATTACACGGCGAAGTATACCAAAGGGATGACGGAATATCTTGTCCCCGCGCCGATCACTTCCGAAGAGACCCGGAATGTGCAGCGGGCCGCGCTTTTTGCGCATCGGGCTCTCGGTCTCCGCGATTTTTCCCGGGTGGATGTGATCCTTTCCGGGGGAATTCCGTTCGTGTTGGAGGTCAATACCATCCCGGGTTTCACGGAAACCAGCCTTTTCCCGAAAGCGGCCGGTGCGGTGGGGATGGGATTCGGGGACTTATGCGTGGAATTGCTTCGGATCGCGGCAAGGAGACTGAAGAATGAAACGGCGCAAGAAAAAGACGCACTCCATTTTTCGTAATACATTCGGCGCCGTATTCGGATTTCTGGGGCACTGGGGCCTGAAAGTCTTTCCGTGGGTTGCCGGGGCGGCCATAATCGCGTTGGCTTTCTATGGCGTCCGGGGGTCGTTGTTTGCGGACCCTTTTTTTCGGCTGGAAATGATCCGGATCCAGACGGACGGGATGCTTTCTCCGGATGAAATCCGTACCGTGGCGGGAGTCAAGGCGGGACAAAATCTGCTTTGTCTCGACATCGCGAAGGTTGCGGAGAAACTGAAGACCGATTCCCGCATCCGTTCCGCGTGGGTCGAGAGGCTCCTTCCGAACCAGATCGAGATTCAGGTGCGCGAACGGAAGGGCTTCCTGAAAGTCAAAACGCCTTTTTCGGAGACTCCGCAGATTATTTCCTATGACGGATTTTATCTGGGGGCCGCGCCGGAGGATTCTCTGATCCCTTTGTTTCAGGACCTTCGCCCCGAAGCAAAAGATCTTTTCGGACAAAAGAACTACAAAGACCGGAAAATGTTGTCGCTGATTTCGAGCGTTCGGGAAGGATTCTTAAAGGAGCCCTTATTTGCGGAAAGACGGTTACTGGGGATCGATGTTTATGCGTCTCACCGGATTGATCTTGTTTGGGAAGGCGATCTGAATGTCCGGGTCGGCAAAGATTGGAAAAAGAATCTTGAGAAATTAGCGGCGATCAGGCCCGAATTGGAGCCGGACCTTCCGGAATTGGAGTATTTGGACCTGCGCTTTAAAGATGTGATCGCTAAAAAACGGGATAAGAAGAAAATGGCGAAGGGTGGAAAGAAGAACGCCTAAAATGCCGCGGGCGGGAATCCTTTTGAAAACGGAAGTTTTCGGCGCGAATATTTGACGGAGAGAGAACGAATGAGTATGCGGAAAACGGGGAAAGCTGTTTTTTTGTATTTTGGCATGCGCCGACATGTGGCGTTTCGGGCCTATGTTGGGTTGGATGATCTGATGGCGATTGAAGCTTGGCTTGAACGCGATGCCGGGGATTTTGAAGAGAATTTGCTTTCGGGAAGCGAAAGTGCCAGGAGCCGGGTCCGGGAAATGCTTGAGACGGCGGCGGGGAGTGCGCCGATTGAGTCATTGCCGCTTTACGTCATTTTCTCCGGCTCCCGGATGGCTCACTATGAGGCTTCCAGTTCGATTTATTTCGATAAGACGAGGACGGTTGAGCCGGAAGATGTCGCGCAGGTTATCCGGCAGACCCGGTCCGTCGCGACGGTTCCGGTGAGCGAAACGGTTGTCTGTGCGTATCCGCAGGAATATCTGGTGAACGATTTTCCGGGGGTCAGCCGCCCCGCAGGATTGGAGGGGAAGCGGGTCGGGGTGACGCTGCAGCTGTATACGTTGCCGGAGAATTTTTCTCAGGCGCTTTCCGAGTTGTGGGAAAGGCTGGGGATTGAGCCGGATTTGGCGATTCCCGGCGCGCTTTCTTCCGCTTTCGGCGTGACGAGCGGCGAAGAACGGAGCGACGGTGTTTTGTGTGCCGATCTCGGAGGCCGGGACCTTGAATTGAATTATTTTTCAAACGGAATTCTACGGCATGCGTCAAAGCAGACGTGGAACGGCGGGGACGGCCTGACGGACTGGATTGCCCGGCGCTGGGATATCAGCCGGAAGGAGGCCTCCCGGCTGAAGGAGGAATTCGGGATTGCCGACCCGGAGGGGATTTTTGCCCAGGAACAAATCCCGGTGGTTGACGAAAACGGACAGGTTCGATTTCGAATCTCATTGCCCGAATTGACCGGTGAAGTCCGGCGCGCGGCAAGGGATTCCGTCGATGAGGTTTCCCGTCAGATAGCTCCGATTATAAAAAAATACGGACGGCCGGGGCGTATGGTGATCACCGGAGGGCCCGCACGCATGCAAGGACTAATAGAGTTATTTCAGAGCGTCTTGGAAATCCCTTGCCGGGCCGGTTTGGTGAAATCCGTTCAGGGACCGTGGGAACTAGTCGGATCGCCGGTGTATTCGTCTGCCGTAGGCGCGTTGAAGACGGCGGGCGTGCTTCAGGCCTTCGGAGAGACTTGCGAATCGGAGAATGCTTTCAAAAAATCTTTCGAAACGCTCCGGGATTGGTTCCGTGAATATTTCTGAGACCATTCGGTAGGACGAGTTTTCCGTTAAAGTCGCCTTTTGAAGAAGGGAGATAGGGGATATGGAATCGAGGACTTTTTTCCGGGACTGCCTCGCGGAATTGGTGGAAAAGGACGGAACCGACTTGCATCTGAAAGCGGGAGAGGCGCCTCGCATCCGGTACCAAAAGCAACTACTGCCCATTTCGGAAGCGACTCCTTCCAACACTTTCTTGGGGGAATTGATCGATTCTTTTCTTTCGGAATATCAGAAAAGGAAATTTGAAACCCTGCGGGCGATTGATTTTTCTTTCTCGCTGGATTCTTTGGGTCGATTTCGGGCAAATGCTTTCTACCAGAAAGGGGAGCTGGCCATGGTGGTCCGCTGCCTTAAAAGCAATATCCCTGCGTTTAAGGACCTTGGGCTTCCGGAGATTCTGAACCGTCTTACCTTGGAAGAGAGGGGCTTGATTCTGATCGCCGGGCCGGTGGGGTCGGGAAAATCGACGACCATCGCGGCCATGGTCAATTACATCAATGACAACCGGAAAGCTTCGCTGATCACGCTCGAGGATCCGATCGAATATCTTTATAAGGATCATCTGGCCTTCATCAGTCAGCGGGAGATCGGATTGGATACGGATTCCTTTCTGCATGCGCTCCGGTATATGGTGCGTCAGGACCCGGACGTTATCGTGATCGGGGAAATCCGCGATCCGGAAACGTTGCAGGCGGCTTTAGCGGCCGCCGAAACGGGGCGATTGGTGATTAGTTCGGTTCACGGAAAAAACGTGCAACAGACCTTTGAGAGGATTTTGGGGCTTTATCCGCGGGAGGCGCATGAAAAAGTTCTGACCGAACTTTCGTACAATCTGAAAGGCCTGGTCTCACAGCGCTTGCTCCGATCATCGGACCGGGCAAAACTGGTTCCTGCCTGCGAAGTGCTTTTAGCCAGCCCCGCCGCGAGTAAAGTTCTGAGAGAAGGACTACTAGGGAAACTCAATCAGGTGATGCAGAATTCCCGCGATGAGGGGATGCAATCGATGAATCAATCGCTCCTTCAGCTGTTTCAGGAGGGTCAGATTACCAAGGAAGACGCCCTGGCCGCAAGCGACAATCCCCAGGAACTGGAGATGAACATGAAAGGGATTTTTCTCGATGAAGCCCGCGGGAGAATTCTCGACGAATAACACTCTATTTTGAGACGAAGCGGGCTCGTTTCTTCGAAAGGCCTTCCGGGAATGGGGTTTCAGCCAACAGATTTCTTGCTATTAACCTGAAGTTTTGTATAATGTTTGCCTCAATTCCTGAGACCGAAACAACAATGCTTAAAAACTGATGGTTCCCATGCTGAGGGGTTGTTTGTGCGTGAGTGGACTTTATGCTATTGATGAAAGGCGAAGATGACGGCGGACGAAAAAGTTAAAGTAGATGTGATTGTAGTCGGAGGCGGCCCTGCCGGCCTTTCGGCTGCGTATACCATGGCCAAGGCGGGACTGGAAGTTATCCTGATCGAACGGGGAGAGACCTGCGGATCGAAAAATGTCGGCGGGCTTTTGTATGGAACCATCTTAAATCAAATGATTCCGCGTTTTTACGAAAAGGCCCCGATCGAAAGGCCTGTTTCAAAACGGACCATTGTTTTTCTTGGCGGGGCCGAACATGCCGCTCTGACGTTTGGAGACGACCAGTGGTCGATTCCTCCCTACAATAACACGTTTATCGTTCAACGGTCCCAGTTCGACCGATGGTTCTCGGGTGAAGCGGAGAAGGCCGGTGTGTCGCTGTTGGAGGGAACGGTTGCTGATGAACTGATTTATGAAGGCGTGAACGGCGAGAGGAAGGCCGTCGGAGTCCGGATTCGCGGGAACGAGGAGTTTTATGCCGATGCGGTGATTTTGGCGGACGGAGCCAATGCCCTTTTGACGGAAAAAACTTCAAAGGAAATGAATCTGAAAGGCGGGAAGACAAAACAGGATTATGCGGTCGGCGTGAAAGAAATTATCACTCTCGGGAAAGGGAAGATTGAAGACCGGTTTAATCTGGAGTCGAATGAGGGAACGGCAGTTGATTTTCTCGGAAGCCCTTTTGAAGGGCTGATCGGAGGAGGATTTATTTATACGGCCAAAGAGACCGTTTCCATCGGTTTCGCCGCGAGACTGGAGTCCGTGATTCATTCCGGTCTGAGCCCGAATCAGATCATGGATGGATTCAAACGCCATCCGGTGGTTCGGAAATATCTGGAAGGCGGGGAATTGGCCGAATATTCCGCGCATCTGATCCCTGAGGGCGGGTATCGCGCGGTACCTCAGCTTGCCGCCAACGGCGTGATGATTGCGGGAGATGCCGCCGGACTGGTCAATATGTCGCTTTACAAAGAAGGAACGAATCATGCCATGGAATCCGGCAAGACCGCCGGCGAAACAGCCGCTTCTGCCAAAGCGAAAGGGGATTTTTCCTCAAAAACGCTGGGTGAGTATGAAGCCAAATTCCGGCGAGGAACGGCCATGCGCGATCTGAAAAAATATCGGGATCTTCCGAAAGTCCTCGAGACGACTCCCGAACTTTTGTCTTTGTATCCTTTAAAAATGACGAGAATGCTGACCGATTATTTCACCGTAACCGCAGCGTCAAAATCCGAAACGCAGAAGAAAGCCCTCATGAATTTTCTGAAAGGCCTGCCGAAATTCAAATTCGTTCGGAACATGATCCGCGGGCGGAAAGTGCTATAAAGGGGGATCCAGTGGGAAGCGAAATTTTTAATCTGACTTTGGCGGACAAGCTTTATCGGACGAAGTATGAAACCAACACGGATCATACGCACATCAAGGTGAATGACGAAATCTGCCCCAAGTGCGACGGGAAGCCCTGCACGTTCGGCTGTCCGGCGGAAGTTTATAAAAAGAATCCGAATGATCCGAACCGCATCACGGTGTCTTTCGAGAACTGCCTTGAATGCGGGACCTGCATCAAAATTTGTCCTCTCGGTTCCATCGACTGGAAGTTTCCGGATGGCGGGATGGGCGTGAAATACCGGTTTGGATGAACCACGGGAGGATAGACCTATGCCGTATAATTGCGCGGTAATTGTTCGGGAAATCTGGGACACGCGCGATCTGGTCGGGACCGTTCTCAAAGAGGACGGTGGCTTGAATGAGGCGGTTCTGACGACCCGCTTTGAGCCGGAAGACCTGAACGCGTTGGAAATGGCGCTTCAACTGAAGGATAAGCAGGGCGGAAAAGTAACGGCGATTTCGGTTGGACAGCCGAGAAATGTCGATGTCCTGCGTGAGTGCCTGTATCGGGACGTGGATGCGGTTGTGCGGGTGGACGTTCCTTCCGTGAAGGATTTCGATACGGCGACGCTTGCGCGGATGATTGCGAATACCGCCCAAAAAGCGGGGCCTTTTGACTTGATTTTGGCCGGGCTTGATATTGTTGACGGCGAGAACTCGCTTTTGGGAACGCATGTGGCGGCATCGCTTGGGGTGGATGCCGTGACTTATGTCGATGCGCTCGATGAAATCGCTCCGGGCCGGGTGGTTTGCAAACGGCAGATCGAGAACGGTTCCGAAGTCGTGGAGACAAAATTGCCGGCACTGCTGGTCGTAGGGGTGGCCCTTTTGAAGGATGATCCCCGGACTCCGCGCAGCGCCAAAGCGACCTTGAAATTAAAGCACAAGAAAACTCCGATTCCGGTGTCGACCCTGCAGGATTTGGGGATCGGCGATCCGGCTTCTTTGAAAACGACCGTCCTGGCCGGTTATGAAGGGATTCCGCAGCGTGTGATCGAATCCAAACAAGTCGATCCGAACGATGAGCCTTCTCTCAAGTCGATGCTGGATGATATCCGGAGAGGGGGCTGACATGTCGGAACTACTTGTTTATATCGAAGTCAACGAAAACGGTATTACGGATTTGAGCCTGCAGTGCCTTGCCAAGGGGGCCGAACTCGCGAAAAAGAACGGATGGAAAGTCGGAGGCTTGGTTTTGGGGGCCGGCGTTAAAGATTGCGCTAAAGAGGTGATTGCATACGGGGCGGATACGGTTTATCTGGCGGATGATGCGAGATTGAAAAGTTTTGTTCCCTCGGCGTATCAGCGCGTTCTAACCGGTTTTCTGAAACAGAAGAATCCCGGGATGGTGATTTTTCCCGCGACGACGAGGGGAAATGACCTTGCGCCGCTGATTGCGTCGGAACTGGATCTGGCGTGCGCGCTGGATTGCCAGAATACCGATTGGGAGTCCGGGAAATTTTTCTCCCGGCGTTCCGAATTTGACGGAAAAGTTGCCACGAAATATTCCGCCTCCGGCAGCCGTGGATTGGTGACAAGCCTAAAGGACGGTGTCGCGGATTCCGGGACGGCGGATGCCGCCCGGACTGGACAAACGGTTCCGGTTGAGGTGGTGCTGAACGAGAACGACTTGGCAACAAAAGTCCTCAAGCGGGAAGTGGTCAAAAGTACGGTCAATCTCAAAGCGGCTAAGATTATTGTGACGGCCGGGGCCGGGATCGGAACCAAGGAGAACTTTGCGTTGGTTGAAAATCTGGCCCGCGCGTTCGGCGGCGAAGTCGGGGCCACTCGGCCGGTGGTGGATGCCGGCTGGACGACGGCAGACCGTCAGATCGGACAAACGGGTGTTACGGTGAAACCCGACCTCTACATTGCCTGCGGCGTCAGCGGCGCCGTTCAGCATCGTGTCGGCATGATGATGGCCAAGAAAATCGTGGCGATCAATACGGACGCGGCCGCGCCTATTTTTAAATTTGCCCATTACCGAATCGTCGGCGACTTGGTGGACGTGATCCCCAAGCTGTTGAAACTCGTGAAGTAATTTTTCCGAACGAGAGAGAATTAATCCAGGAGACAATCATGATCGAGAATTTTTATTCGGACAACGAAGACCTGAAGTTTCACATGGAAAAGATGGTGGACTGGAAGAAAATCGTCCAACTCAAGGAAAACCTCGGCTCAAGCGACTGCAATTACGAGAACGCGGAAGAAGCCCTGAAGACCTACCTTGAGATGCTTCAGGACCCGATCGGCGAGATTGCGGCCAAGCGCATCGCGCCTCGGGCGGCGGAAGTCGATAAAATCGGTTGCGCCTATGAAAACGGCGAGGTGAAATTTCCGGACGGGCTCAAGAAGAATATTCAGGACCTGACGGACGCCCAATTGATGGGGATCACGATCCCGACCCGTTACGGGGGGTTGAACATGCCTAAGATTTTCTACGTTGCCGCAACGGAAATCATTTCCCGGGCGGACGCTTCTCTGATGAACTTCTTCGGACTGCAGGGGATTGCCGAGACGATCTCGGTTTTTGCTTCGGAAGAGCTCAAACAGAAGTATTTGCCCAAAATGTGTTCCGGGGAATGGACCGGCGCGATGGCTTTGACTGAGGCCGATGCCGGGAGCGATCTCGGGGCGGTGATGTGCAAGGCCGAGATCGATGCGTCACAGAATCCGGAGACGGGAGAATGGAAAATCAAGGGAACGAAACGCTTTATCACGAACGGGTGCGGGGACGTCATCCTGGTTTTGGCGAGGAGCGAAGATCCGCAGAAATACGGCGGAGGCCGGGGCTTGAGTTTTTTCATCGTGCCCAAAACGCCTGCGGTCAAGGTGCGCCGGATCGAGCATAAGCTCGGGATTCACGGGTCTCCGACCTGCGAACTTTATTTTGACAACGCTCCCGGGTATCTCGTCGGGCAGCGGGGCCGAGGGCTTGCGAAATACACCGCGTGGCTGATGGCCGCGGCGCGCTTGACGGTTGCGGCGCAGGCGGTCGGGATTTGCCAGGCGGCTGTCGCGGAAGCCGTGAAATATGCCAACGAGCGCGAGCAATTCGGGAAAAAGATCAAAGAATTTTCCCAGGTCGCGGACATGCTGATCGATATGCAGGTTTACACCGAGGCGGCCAGAACACTTCTTTATGTGACGAGCCAGATTATCGATCTTCAGGAAGGCGCTGAGATGCGCGGGATCAAGGAAGACGAGCGAAAGTATTCGAAATTCGCCGATGTCCTCACGCCTCTTGCGAAATATTACGCCTGCGAACTCTGCAACAAAATCTCAAGCGATGCGATTCAAATCCACGGCGGAAACGGTTTCACGACTGAGTATCCGGTGGAACGCTTGTATCGCGACGCCCGTATCACCAACATCTACGAAGGAACCTCGCAAATTCAGGTTAATTGGGCGATCCTGAGAATTCTGAAGGGGGATTTGGACGAGCTTTTCAAGGAACTGTCGGGAAAACGCTATGCGCAGGCCGATCTCAACGCGCTTTCCGACAAGGTCCGGAAATCTCAGGAGGCGCTGAAGGAATGCGTCGAATTCGTAAAGGGGAAGGAGACCGAGTATCGCGATGTGGTTGCGAAGAAAGTTTGCGATATCGTCGTGGATCTTCTGGTTTCTTATCTCTTTCTGGCCCAGGCCGAGAAGTGGGATTATAAGCGCAAGGTGGCGAAAAAATTCATTCAGGATGCTCTTCCCAGAATTGAATTGAATCGCCAGTACGTCTTGAGCGGGAACGGCCTGGAATTGGACATTCTGAATCAGCAGGATTCGCCCGTCGCGGCCGGAAGCCGGTAAGTCTGCTTCATTTTCCGGAATTTTGCAGAGGTAGGCGTTTTTTCTAAAATAGTTGACAAAATATGTCCTATTTTATAACCTTATTCAGTGAAACAGATTAGATGAATTGAATAAGGAGAAGAAAAATGCTGCTCGAAGGCAAAAATGCGTTGATCTTGGGGGTTGCGAACCAGGCAAGTATCGCCTGGGCGATTGCGAAAGCATTTTCCCGCGAAGGGGCAAATCTTGCCTTTGCTTACCAAGGGGAACGCCTGAAAGAAAATCTTATCGAATTGACCGGGACCTTGCCTCATCCTTCGCCTGTTTTTCAATGCGATGTGACGAAGGATGACGAGATTCAAAATTTATTTTCCGGCGTGAGGCATGTTTTCGGGAGATTGGATGTTTTGGTCCACAGCATTGCGTTTGCCCCGAAAAACGAATTGAGCGGAAGAATTTCGGATACGACAAGGCAGGGGTTTCAGACGGCTCAAGAGGTCAGCGCGTATTCGCTGCTTGCGCTTGCGAAAGGCGCGGAAGCTCTCATGGAAGGTCCGGGGGGAAGTATTCTCGCGATGAGCTATATCGGGGCGGTGCGCGTGATTCCCAATTACAATCTGATGGGGCCCGTGAAAGCGAGCCTGGAAGCCGAAATCCGCTATCTTGCCTATGATTTGGGGCCCAAGAATATCCGCGTCAACGGCATCTCCGCCGGACCCGTCAATACGGTGGCGGCCCGGGGTATTTCAAGATTCGGAACGATGCTGAAGCATCATGCCCATGCGGCGCCGCTTCGCCGGAATGTCGGGGTAGATGAAATTGCCAATACGGCGGTTTTTCTCGCAAGCACTCTTTCGAGCGGGATTACGGGAGAGATTCTCTACTGCGATTGCGGTTATCACATTATGGGGATGTGAAGCGGGCGGGGGAGAAAATCTTCGCTCGCTCAAGGCTGCTTAAGGTCGCTGAAATCGAAAGAGTTCCTTTCGAAGTCCTAACCGGTATTTTCCGTCGTAGCAGTTATACCTTTTTCTGTAATCCTCTCCGGACGTGACTCCCTGCGATTTTTGCAATTCAAGAGATATGTGTTATACTTAATTTACATAATTTAAAAAGATTTAAATCTATCCCAATTTATCGTTGGCCCTAGGGCAGATACGCAATATGACTCTATTTAAAACGCATAAGAATAAACCACGGCAATTACATCGTAATAAGCATTTTCCCTCAAAGCGTAGCGTGAAAATTAGATTGCTTGCTTTGTTAATGGCGGTGATTTTTGCTTTTACGAACTTGCCGCCTTCGGCAGCTGTTTCCTATGCCGCGGAGAATTGTCCCGCCCCTTCAACCGCTTTTGATTTTTCTCATTTTGAGATCCCTTCCGAAATCGGCCGGATCGAGACAAAGTTTTTCGCGCCCGGGAACCGTCCGTTTGTCATGGTGATTCGGGACGCGCATGCGGTGATTGACGCGCAAAATCATATCGAGAAATTGATTCGTTATGTGCAGGAAAAATACGGCACCGATCTTGTCGGACTTGAAGGGGGAGCGGGGAAACTGGATCCGCTTCTTCTGAGGGCGTTTCCGGACAAGGGAACCGGCAGGAAAGTTTTGACCCGTTATCTTGAGAATGGGGAGATAACAGGCCCCGGGATGGCGATGATTTTCGGCCCGCGCAAGGCGGATTTTTTCGGGATTGAAGACTGGCCTCTGTATGAAGCGAATTACCGCGAATATTTTGGCGCGGTTGAAGTCCGGGCCCGCGCGCTGGCAAGAATCGAAGAAGTCCGGAAAAGGCTGGACGCCGAACGCCTCGAAATTTATTCGGCCCGGCACAACGAATTTCATGAACGGTTTTCCGAGTTCCGGGACGAGAAAATCAATCTGTCCGAGTGGGTCGGGTATCTGTCCTCGTTTCGCGGATTCGCCTCCGGAGATTACCCGGAGCTCGAGAAACTATTCGATGCGCGTACCGGGGAGTCTCAAATCCGCCGCGAAAATCTTGATTCCGAAATCCGTATCCTTGCGGAAGACTTCCGTCTGCGGTGTTCCGGCCGGATCGGGAACGAAGAACTTAAAACGCTGAATGGCAGGATTCAGATGTATGCGACGGGAGGGATGGACCCCGCGGGATTTCTGATGTTTCTCCGGAACCTGGCATCCGAAATCGGAGTGCCCCTGGATTTTTCCGGGGAAATGAAATTTCTGGCCGATCATGCCGAGAAGCTTTCTTCTCTGCGTGGAACGGAAATTTTCCTGGAGCTGAAACGGTTCGCGCAGGAAACGGAGGCCGCGCTTTCCGCCGGGCCGCGGGAGCTTCAAATGGTGGAAGCCTACCGCCGTCTCGAGTTATTGCGGAATTTAGTCCGGCTTGAGGCCGAGCGCGGGGACTTTGAGGACTATCGGGGGCATGAGGAAGATTTTAAGGACCTCCTCGGGGCGGACGATTGCCTTTTGCCCGCGATCCGGTTTTACGGGTTTGCGGTCAGGAGAGAACGGGCGATTCTTGGAAATCTCACCAAACTTCTGGATGCCGGGAAGAAACCGTCGGCCGTGTTTGTGGTCGGCGGATTTCATACGGAAGGATTTGAAGACCGGCTGAAAAAAGAAGGGATCTCGTACGCGATTGTGACGCCGAAAGTCGGATCTCTGGAAGGAGGGAATTGCTACGGGCGCGTAATGGAAGGAAATGTGTCGTACCGGGAAGAGGTGAAGACGACTTTTTACGATGCGTTTATGCGTCATGCTGTCGCGGACCTGATGAAGGAATACCGGGGAGGGGAATTCAAGCGGGTTTTGAAACAATGGCGGGACGAACTGCTGCGGGAATTGGCTTCCGAGGGACGTATGGCGGAAGCGGGGAATTATACTCCGTACATCGATTTTCAGCTGAAGGAGTATCTTGCGCGGGCGAACGAGAATGTCCGGGACGGCGAATATCGCGCGAACGCCTTGAAAGACGTAAGAGATGAACTCGATCGGATGGCGGAGGATAACCTCCGCCGGATTTGGGAAAGGTTTTCGGCCAAGCTCGGATTTTTCGGGAAGGGGCTTCGCCGCTGGACAGATGCGGGAAACCTGTCGGCGGATCGGGTCAAGGAACTGCTGGAGGCGTCGCGGAAATTTTCTCCCGAGGCCTTTGCGATTCCCTTGGATGAGTTTATTCCCCGTCTGAAGCGGTCTCCTGAAATCTTGCGCGCACAGAAAATATCGCCGCGTTCCAAAAGTGAACCGCGGCTGCCTAAGGCGGCATC
>JAKQXH010000065.1 GCA_029561555.1 Candidatus Omnitrophota bacterium | reverse complement strand
GTTGGCGGCATTGCCGAAGGTGATGGGTTGGCAGGGAGTGATCGGAGGGAAGCTGAAGGCGGTTGCGGGAGCGGACGCTGAGAAGGTTTTGTATGAGACGCGTGAAGGACAGGAAGGATATGTTGGGTTGGGCTTTTTGATCGCCTTGGCGCAGGCGGGGAGGACGTTGACGGATGTTGATGCATCGCTGAAGAGCCTTGAGGTTGTGGCCGGAGTGATCGGGGCGTTGGATCCCGCGCAGGCGGAGGACCGTGCGGTATTGGAGTCATTATATAGTGTGAACGAGGCGCTGCGGGGTTGGTGGGCGTTTGCGGGCTCTGATGGGAAGGCTCCGGAGTCTGAGTTTGACGCGGCGCGGGTCTTTACGAATGTGCTGGGCTTTTTGATGTCGCTAAACGCGAGGGACGCGGCGAGTTTTCGCGCGGATCTCGACGCGAAATTAAAAGTAATAATATGGGTGAAGGGCCTGGTGTCGGATTTGGAGAATCCCGAAACGAGGCCGGCCGCGCTTGAGAAATTAAAAGTGCTTGAATCCCGCGTGAATTTGGAAGAGGCGTTTGTCGCGATGCTGTTTTACGGCGACGAAGGGAATCTCGGAAAACCCGCGCCCGGAATGAGCGCGAAAGAAAAGCGGGCGGGAATGTTCGCGATCATCATGTCGAGCGAGTCGATTGAAGACGCGCTGAAGCCCGTGAATCCGGATGTCGGGGCCTGGGTTGCTTCCGTGACGGCCGATTTGAAAAATCCCGCAAGGAGAGAAGCGGCACTGGAGAAAGTGTCCGCGCTTGAGGCCCGGGCCCGGCTTGAAGAGGATTTCAGGGCGGCGCTGTTTTATCGCGACGGCAGGAACCTTGAAAAGCCTTCTCCGAAAATGGACACCAAAGAGAGACGGGCCGCGATGCTCGCCATTTTGCTTTCGAGCAAGACGGTTGACGAAGCGCTTGAGCCCGTCAGCGAAGCGGTGACGGGCTGGGTGGCGGCGTTGACGGCGGATCTGAAAGATCCCGCGCGGCGGGAGGGCGCTTTGGCGGTTTTGGATAATCTCGAGGCGGCCGCGAGGACGGAGGCCGCGTTCAATGATCTGCTGCGGCAGGCGAAGGACCCGGCCCATCCTGTGGTCCCCGGTTATGATGCCGCGAAAGCAAGATCGACCATGCTGGCGATTCTAATGAAGGTCAAGCCCGCGGCCGGCGAAACCTTGGCCCAGGCCCTGGAGCGCGAATTTCAGAAGAACGCGCGCGTGACTCCGTGGATCGAGCGGGTGATGGGCGATTTAAGGTCCGGAGATGAAAACCGGGTCCGGTCGGCTACTGCTGTTTTGGGGAAATTGCGCGATGCCATGCAGGTGGAAGTCTCCCTGGAGGATTTGATTTACCGGAGCCTGAATCCGGGGAAAGAGCCTCCGGCGAGGGACCCCCGCCTTGAAACGATCATCATGCTTGCGATTCTAAAGAACATCAAGGTGGCCGAGGGACAGACATTTGAGCAGGCGTTGGATGCTCAGCTGGATGCGGCACATACCGTCAACGGATGGATTGAGTCCGGCAAACTCAACCCGAACGCGCTTTTGAATATTTCGAGACAGCGGGACGCGATTGTCCGGGCGTTGGCCAGGGCCGGTGAGACTGTTCCCGAACAGGACGCAGCCGAGTACACGAAGGGATTCCTGATGAGTTTCGGCATGGACCCGGCGGCGACCGCCGACGATGTCCTGGGCGCAATCGGTGATATGGAAACCGCCGCGCGGTTTTTAACGGAGCGCGCCGATGTGAATTTAAAAACCAGAATCAGGAATCTGCCGGAGAGGACACGGGACCTCAGGGAACTTTTGGGGTATCCGCGAACCGAGCCGGACGAGACCGATGAAATGCTTTTTATGGGGAACCTGATGGCGACCGCAAGAGAGGCCCGGGAAAACGGGACTGATTTCGGGGCCACGCTTACCGCGAAATTGGATGCCCTCGGCCGGGCCAGATCGTATATCACCAATATCAGGAACCCGGAAGACCGCGAGGCGTTCTGCCGGAGCCTCCGTCAGTCCATGGACGACCGGGCTGCGATTTTTGGGACGTTTCAGAAGGCGCTGGGCGAAAAGATGCCCGGGCTGGCCTACGATTCCCGACATCCCGCGGCCAATGCGATCAGTTTTCTCGTTTATTTTGCCGAGCACGGGAGGGGGATCCGGGACGTGCGCCTGGAAATCGCGAAAGTCGGAAGAGTCCGCGAAATGGTGGCCAAGGCGTCTCCGGCTGAATTGCAGAGGATTGCGGGCGTTCCCGCTATTTATCAGGATCTTGCCCGCCTGACCGGCCGGACCTTCAAGGGGGACGAGTTCTCCGTCATCTTGTCGTTTTTGGTGAATGTCCCTCAGGAAATGCGGGATGCCGGAAAGATCGCGGCCATGGTGGAAAATGCCGCAGCTAAAATCGCAAAATTATCGCCCGACGAAGTGCAGAGTGTTTCGGCGTTTTACGAGGATTTACTGAAGCTCCTGGAACCCGCGGCGGATGAACGGAGGGTGAACGATTTTGTTCTTTCCGCCGTTTTCGCTTTCTTCATGGGAGCGGCCCGTGAAGGTGCGCAGATCGGGGATGCGTTTAAAGAGCTTCAGCTGGCTCAGGGATTTTTGCGCGCCGTGCAAGGACATACCAAGACTTATGACGGTCAAACCTATACCGGGGCAGAATTGATTCAGAGGCATTTGCCCGATATGCTGACGAAACTTTTAGGGCTGAGGCCGGGGCAAAAACTGGATATCAATGATTACACCAGTTTCGTATCGGGTTGGCTGGTGTCCCAGGCGAAGTCCGGGCGTAGCGTCGAGGAAATCCTGGGTGACGATAATACGAGCGGGATTTTGAATGCTACGCATGAGCTGATCAATCAGGCTCACGCGGACGGTTCGCTGACGAGCCTGAGAAGCCATTTTCGTTTTGTATTGCGGAATCTGGGGATGTCCGAAAAAGCGGATGATCCGATGCAGCTTCTGTCGGTTGTAATGGGGTCTTTTTCATCCTTGGCCGAAAAGGGGAAAGGTTATTCGGAATTGCAGCGGTTCAACACTTCTCTCGGCCGTGCGGTCCGGAGGATCAGGAATGAAGGCGTTTCCAGTGATGAATTAATCGAAGGGATGAACCGGCTGGCCCAACTGATCCGGAATCTGGGCATCCCGGTCCGGGAGGACGAGGAGTTGACGTATATGCTGGGGCATCTTGTGGCCGTTGGCAGCGAGAAGAGGGGATCGATTCGGGGGTCTCTGAGGGATATCAAAGGCGCGCAGCGTGTTTTGGACGAATACGGGGCTGAAAAATCAAAGAAGCTCGCCGAAGAAGATTACCGGAAACAGCATAAAGGGCGTAACCCTCCCGAAGATGAAAAACTCGCGGTCTGGCTCGGATGGCTGATGGCCATGTCAAGGGATTCGGGAGATTGGGTTGATGCGGCCACACGCTCGGATGCCCGGCTTGCCGAATTATTGCGGGACCCCGAAGTCAAAGATTTGATTTTACGCGCTTCCTTCCGGCTGTGGGAGGCCCTGCACCAACGGGATTTCAGGCCTGCCGGGAGCTCGGATGAGGCGGCGATTCGCCAGGATTGGTATCAGGAGTTTCTGACAAAACTGCAGAAGGATCGGGAGATCCGCGGTTTTGTCAGTGCCGTGGCGCAGGCGGCTGCGGCGGAAGAAGACGGCGTGGATGCTTGGGCGGATAAAATGCTCCGAATTGCGGACATCCTGATCGATCCGGCCCAGGATGCCGCGGGTCAGACGATGCGGGAGGTCGCGCTGGCCGAAGCCGAAAAATTCATGAAGGCCTTTTTAGGGGACAAAGCTCCCCGCATCACGAATGAAACGATCCTGGAGAGTTCGAAATCGCAGGGCGCGCTGATGGGATGGTTGGGGCTGGTCGTTGACCGCATGCTGAGCCGGGGAACGCAATGGGCGGAGACTGTGGCCGAAATTGACGCGCTGGTCACCGACTATCAGAAGCCGGAAAATAAATCCCGCTATGATGCGGCGGCTACGCAGTTGATGCGCCTTGAGGAAAAAGTCCGGATTTATCTCAATCCGGCCTTGTCGAACGCTCAGCGTGAGGCGGGTGCGCGGCAAGTCGACGGCCGGCGTTTGAATCTCGCGCAGAGCCGCGATATGGGCCGGATGATCGCGGTACTCTTTTCTCTGCATGACAAGGGACAGTCTCCCGAAGAGGCGATTGTCCATTACCGGGAGATGGAGGACCTCGTAGAGCCGAAGGACGATGCGATGGAGTTGAGGGATCTTTCCCTTCGAGCGCTCAAGATTCGCGAAAAAATCCGTGCGATCCTTGATCCGGGTCTCGATGAGGCGGAGAAAGCGGAAGCGCTGAAGAAGGCGGACGCGCGCCGCCTGAATCTCCGGAGAGGAAAAGACCTTGGAATGGTCCTTTCGATCCTTGAAATGATGGTCGAGAATGACCGCGCGCTGGACGAAGTGGAAGTTATTATCAAGGGGCAGGAAGCGCTGTTAACGGATCCCGCGAAGATCCGGAAGTTTCTCGAACTGGCGGGACGTTTCTATCGCCTGGAGTGGATTTTGCGCCATGGTGAGGAGCAGGCTCCGCCGGCCCAGCTGGATCTGAACAATCGCGAGCAATTTGCTTATTTGATTTCTTTGATCGAATCGTCGATTGAAAAGCACCGCGATGTCGGGGAACTGGAAGATGTCCTGAAGGCGTATGAGGCCATTGCGAGAGATCCCGCCCGCCTTGCCGTTTTTAAGGATTTGGGAACGCGGTTCATGCGTGTTAACGGGAAAATGCTTGTGAGAATGGACAAGAATCTTACTCCCGAAGAGTTGAAAGCGCGCCTTGAGGCATTGGACCGGCAGGAATTGAATTTTGCAAGAAACGAGGACTTTGCGTTCTTCCTTTCCGTGATGGAACTGGCCGTGACGCGAGGATGGGCGGACAGCGATGCCGACTTTTTTATCCGGGGCTTGGAAGATGCCGTCGGGAACGAGGACCTTTTTACGGCATTATGCGGGGAGTCGGATCAGATTATGAAAGCGGCCAGATTGCTTCGCGTTCAAATGGACGAGAAATTGACGCCGGCTGAAAAAGAAGCTCTCCGGAGCGGGATCAATTCCCACGAGTTTGACCTGCGGGTCGCGAAAGACAGGGGCTTTTTCCTTTCCTGGCTCGAGGCCCGGCTTGTTGCCGGCCGTCGCCTGGTTCCCGGAGGCCGGACCGACCGTATTTGGGCCGCGACGGAAGGCTTTGGACCTCTGGTGATCGAGACGATGGGGACGGCTGGGATTTGGCCGAAACTCTCCGATCTCTATCAGGCGATGATGGTGGGCAAGGTCAGCCTGGACCAAACGGAAGGACAGAATTGGCTGATCGGAATGTGCACCGCGGTGGCGTCGGCCCGGACACAGAATCCGAACCTGACGAAAGAACAGGTCATGACCTGTCTTGACAACGCGGCTGAGATCGCGCCCATGTTTATCGGGAGGAAGGATCCGAACAATCCGTCGTTTGAGGGCTCCCGCGTTGCGTATATCTACCGGGAGATGACCGGAAAAGAATTTGACGGTTCGAGATCTCAAATGATGGGATGGCTTCACGGAGAAATCGGATTTCTTGCGGGACTGTTCGGGCAGGAATCTCTGCCGAAGAGAGAGAAGGAACTCTGGGAGGGATTGAATAACGCGCAACGGGTGCGCGAGATGCACCTGATTTATGATGTCGCGATCGCTCTCAAAAGAAGCGGATCGGTTACGGGCGCGGGCCAGTTTATCGGGCTGGACGATTTTCTGCCCGATTTTCAACCCGGAAACCCCGACGGACAGGACCTCGGATTTG
>JAKQXH010000045.1 GCA_029561555.1 Candidatus Omnitrophota bacterium | reverse complement strand
TATCCCCATGGCGTTTTACTTCGGCGGAAAATTCGGTTTTGTGAGTATCGCGGTTTTTCCGGTTGTGACGGTTCCCATCATTATTTTGGGGAAACGTTTGAGAAAAGTGACGAGGCAAATGCAGGAGAAATTTGCCGACATCACCTCCATCATGGAAGAGTCTTTTACCGGGGCACGTATCGTAAAAGCTTTCAACATGGAAAACCACGAAATTTCCAAATTCGAAGCCGTGAATATGCGGGTATTCAATTATTTCAAAAAAATGCTCAAAGTTACTATTGTGCAAAAACCTCTGATCGAAATTTTAGGGGCTTTTGGGGCGGCTTTTGCGATTTGGTTCGGAATGCGGACGCTTCCCGCGGACCGGTTTGTGGCGTTTATCGGTTCCATGTTCATGTTTTATGAGCCTATCAAAAAATTGAGCAAGGTAAACAGTTCGATTCAGCAATCGATCGGCGCCGGCAGCAGGATTTTCGAAATTATCGATCAAATACCCGCGATCCAAGAACGCCGTGATGCGGTTCATTTTCAAGGGGCCGTTCATTCCGTGGCATTTCACCATGTCGGATTTTGGTATTCGGAAGGGAAAGAAATCCTGAAAGGAATTGATTTTACCGTGAGGTCCGGGGAAGTCGTCGCGATTGTCGGTCCCAGCGGAGCGGGCAAAACCACTCTGGTAAATCTCATTCCCCGGTTCTACGATCCTCAAAAAGGGTTTGTCGCCGTCAACGGAAGGGATATTCGCGAATTTTCCGTTAAATCTTTGAGGGATCAGATCGGGTTGGTGACGCAGGAGACGATTTTATTCAATGATTCCATACGGGGAAATATTTCCTACGGAAAGCCCGAAGCTTCCGAAGAAGATATCCGCCGGGCCGCGGAGATGGCCCATGCCGATGAGTTTATCCGGGAGCTTCCGGAACAATACGGGACCAATATCGGGGAGAAAGGGAATCTGCTTTCGGGAGGGCAGAAACAGAGGATTTCCATTGCGCGGGCGATTTTAAAGAATCCGCCCATTCTGATTCTGGATGAAGCGACTTCCCAATTGGATACCGAAAGCGAACGGGAGGTTCAAAAGGCCCTTGAGAATCTGATGCAGGGGAAGACGGTTTTTGTGATTGCCCATCGCCTTTCGACGGTACAAAAGGCGGATCGTATTTTGGTGCTGGAAGAAGGCGGGATTGTTCAGGAAGGAACGCATGACTTTCTCCGGGGAAAAGAGGGAGTCTACAAGCGTTTATATGAACTGCAGTAAGACGCTGATCGGGTTGAGACGGCTAAGAGTGGATGGTTTTTGGGAAAAATTTTCAATAAGGCTCTTTTTAGATACTTAGAAAAGGGTTGAGAAGGCTACGAAATCCGAGTTGAAAACCGCATAAAAAACCTTGCCGTGGTATTACAATGTGCTATAATCCCACGCTAACCTTTGGGTTACGATAGATCCCGGTTAAATGAAATGAGGGGATGGTTCTGTCCTTGCGGGGACTTTGATTGGTTTGCGGAAAGTGATGCGGGACCGGATTTTAGAATATCCCCTTGATGAAAAAAATGAATGTCAAATGGAGGACGAATGGCAACAGTTAGTTTGAAACAGCTATTAGAAGCAGGGGTTCATTTCGGTCACCAAACTCAACGTTGGAATCCAAAAATGGCACGGTACATTTTTGGCGAGCGGAATGGCATTTATATCATTGATCTGGAAAAGACTTTGGCGAATCTTGGGAAGGCTTGCGCTTTTCTGAAGGGTGTCGCTCGGCAGGGCGGGAAGATCCTTTTCGTGGGGACCAAGAAACAGGCGAAGGAGCCGATCGAAACCGGGGCGAAGAAATGCGGCATGCCGTTCGTGAACCAGAGATGGCTGGGAGGGATGCTCACCAATTTCGAGACGGTCCGGAAAAGCGTTGCTCGTCTCAAAGCGATCGAAAAGATGGAAGAAGAAGGGACCTTCAACTTCATTACCAAAAAGGAAGCCGCCCACCTCCAAAAGGAAAAAGCAAAACTCGAGAAAGTACTGGCGGGCGTTCGGGATATGACAAGCCTTCCGCAGGCGGTTTTTGTGATTGATCCGAACGTGGAAGAAATTTCCGTCTGGGAAGCGACCAAACTCGGCATTCCCGTAGTGGCGTTGATTGATACGAACAGCGATCCCGATTTGATCATTTATCCGATTCCCGGCAATGATGACGCGATCCGGGCCGTAAAGTTGATTTGTGAGGTGGTTACAAATCAGATTTTAGAGGGGCGGGATCAGTATCTGCAATCCATTCAGGCTTCCGAAAAGCCGGCGGACGAACCGGCGGCCGCGGAAACCGAAAAACCCTCCGAAGACGGGCCGGCCGAAGACGCCGAAAAAGCTGAGAACGCGGAAACGGAAGAGCCTTCAGCCGAGAGTTCCGGGGACGAAGAAGTGACTGAGGACCCGACGACTGTAATAGAGGAAAAGATTGTTGAAAAATTCGGGTCGGAAGAAGACAAGGCCCGTGCTCCCAAAGCGAAGGTTCGCAAGGGAACCAAATCGAAAGAATGACGAGGAGTTTGAAATGGAATTAGTGAAGAAACTGCGTGAAATAACCGGTGCCGGGATTATGGACTGCAAAAAAGCTCTGGAGGCCAGTGCCGGGAATATCGACAAAGCCCTTTCCGTTTTGCGCGATAAGGGGATCGCTCAGGCGACGAAACGCGAAGGACGGGAGGCTAAGGAGGGCTTGGTCGGGTTGAAAGTTCAGGGGCAGGCGGGTGCTTTGGCCGAATTGAATTGCGAGACCGATTTTGTGGCCCGGACGGATGATTTTAAAAATATGCTGGAGACGCTGAAGGAAAAGACTTTGAGTTTGGGGGATTCCGTCGTCAATGACGAATCGGTCATTAACGCCATTCGGGAACTTTCCGGGAAATTGGGCGAGAAAGTCCAGCTGCGGCGCGCGGCCCGGTTGGACGCGCAAAGCGGAGTGCTGGGGACTTATCTCCATTCGAACAACAAAATCGGCATTTTGGTTTCCCTGAACGGGCCCCGGAATGAAGTGACCGAGCAGTGCGCTCGGGATATTGCCATGCAGATCGCCGCCGCCAGATCGCAGTTTATTTCCTCAAAAGATATTCCAGCGGAGCTGGTGGAACGGGAGAAGCAGTTTTTCCTCGACGACGTGAAGAATAAGCCCGCGAATATCCAGGAAAAAATCGCTCAGGGGAAATTGGATAAATGGTTCGCCGAAATCTGCCTTCTGGACCAGGTTTTTATCAAAAACGAAGATCAGAGAGTCAGCCAATATCTGTCCGAAATCAGCGGGAAAGCGGGTTCGCCCGTGACCGTTCAGAGGTTTATCCGATTTGAAGTGGGCCGTTAATGTCAAAGCAAAAACCTGCCTATAAACGAATTCTCCTGAAGTTGAGCGGTGAGGCGCTTCAGGGCGAGAACGACCGGGGGATCGATTTTAAGGAGGTTCGCGTCATTGCCCAACAGATCAAGGAAGTCAGCGAATTGGGGATTGAATTGGCCGTGGTCGTGGGCGGAGGGAACATCTTTCGCGGCAAGGAGGCGGCAAGCGAAGGGGTGGATCATTCCATGGCGGATTATATCGGGATGCTCGCGACGGTTATTAATTCGCTGGTCCTTCAGGATATTCTGGAAAAATTGGGGGTCCACACACGCGTTCAGACCGCGATCGGAATGCAGGAACTGGCCGAGCCGTATATCCGGCGCCGCGCCATCCGCCATCTTGAAAAAGGCCGGGTGGTGATTTTCGGCGGCGGGACCGGCAATCCTTATTTCACGACGGATACGACGGCCGCTCTTCGGGCGATCGAGATCAATGCGGAGGTGGTGCTGAAAGCGACAAAAGTGGACGGTGTTTTTACGGAAGATCCCAAAATTAACCGGGCCGCGAAAAAATACGAAAAGCTGAATTACATGGAAGTTTTGAAGAAACGTCTCGGAGTCATGGATGCGACCGCGATTTCCCTTTGTATGGATCATAAATTGCCGATCGTGGTTTTCAATCTTCTGACGAAGGGCAATATCAAAAAAGTCGTTATGGGGGAGCGGGTGGGAACCCGCGTTACGGCTTAGTTTGCGGAGAACTCCGAGAAAAGCGTTTTAAACTCGCGGGAGGGGATTTATGCAGACGCTCAATACGATCAAGGATGTGGTGCAGGAAGTTTCAAAGCGGATGGAAAAAGCGGTGGAGTCCTGTCGCCGGGAATTCCAGAACTTGAGGACCGGAAGGGCTTCGATTCATTTGGTCGAAGGGATCCTCGTGAATTATTACAATACGCCCACCCCGATCAAGGCTTTGGGATCGGTTTCCACTCCGGACGCGAAGACAATCTTGATTCAACCTTGGGATCAGACGGTTGTCGGCGAAGTCGAGAAAGCGATTCAGGCTTCGGATCTGGGGATTACGCCGGAAAATGACGGGAAGGTGGTCCGCCTCAGAATCCCTCCCCTGACGGAGGAACGAAGAAACGAATTGATCCGGCTCGTCAAAAAAGTAGCCGAAGAAGGGCGGGTCTCCGTAAGAAACGCGCGGCATGAAGGCAATGAGGCCGTAAAACGGCTTGAAAAGGCGAAAACGATCACTCAAGACGAAAGCCAGAAAACGCAGAAAGACATTCAGAAGCTGACCGACAAAAGCATTGAGGGTGTCGATCAGAGTCTTGCCAAGAAGGAAGCCGAGATTAAGGAAATCTAAGGATTGATTGCGCACAGGCCTTACGCGGAAAAATCCATGGGAAAGATATTTTTAGCGATCGGGCTTATTTTTCTTGCGCCGATAATTAGTTTCGCTCAAAAGACGGAAGACGCTCTTTTCGAAGAAGCCTCTGTCTGCATTATGCAGGGTGATTATGACAAGGCTTCGGAGAAATATCAGGAAGCGATTGCGGTGGATCCTCAGTCGGTTTTGGCGCATCAACTGCTGGGGATTACCTACGGGTTTCAATATGCCATGACCCGTAATATGGAATTCAAGCAAAAGCAGATTGAAACGTTCCTGAAAGCCTTGGAGCTGGATCCGGAATATTGGCCGGCGATGACACATTTGGGGATGGCGTATTACGCGATCGGGGACAAGGCAAACGCCGCGCGTTACCTGAAAAGGGTTTTGGAAATTCAGCCCAAACACCCGGAAAGAGTTTTGTATCAGAAAGTAATTGCCGAAGCTGAAAAAGCTGCTTCGGAGAAACCCGCTTCAAAGTAGCAACTCTCCATTTTTCATGGGGGCGTAGCTCAGTTGGTAGAGCACCACCCTTTTAAGGTGGGTGTCGATGGTTCGAATCCATCCGCCCTCAAATTTTTTCTTCGAAAAAATTTGAGGGCCGCACTCAGAAATTTTCCTTCCCCCTCTTGTCTTTCCCTTGTTCTTGATTTTTCATTTTGCTAAAAGTTTTGTTAAGCCGGTCGGATTTTTTGCCGTTTGCTTATATAATAAAGCGTGTTCTGAAGTGCGAAGCGAACTTTAAAAGACTGCTTCACCGAAAAAAAACGGGACATTATTTCGCATGAGACGATTTCTGATCGCGGTATTTACCGGTTATTTTTTGATTATCGTTCTTTTGCTGATTTCTCCGAGGAAATCGGGAAGTCCGAAAGGGAACGGAGACGCTCTCTGGTCGACCGGAGGTGAGGAGGCCGGTGATTCAAAACTCGATCAATCCGAAGAGCTTACCGCCCAAGACGGGGTTGAACAGAGTTACGCGAAATTTTCCATGGAGAAGAAACAGGAAAAACCGCCTCCGAAAGTTTCCGAAAATGCGCCGTTGAGCGCAAAAACCTTTTATACAAGCGGCGCTTTAAGTTCCGAAATCCTTTCTTCAAAACAATCTCCGGCGAAGGACTTTAAGGCTTACTACGAAGACGGGAAGCCCTGGCTTGAAATCCATCTGGAGGGTGACCGTATCGATGGGACAGCCAAGGCCTATTATCCTAACGGTAATTTGTGGGCCAAGATGGAGTTTGTCAAAGGAACGGCAAGCGGGGAAAGCGCGATTTATTATGAAAGCGGAACCCGTTGGGTTGAAATGACTTTCAGTGAAGGGCGCTTAGAAGGGCTCCCCGGATTTTATTCCGAAAATGCTCAGAGAAAGGAAGAAATCCGGTTTTTACGCAATAACGAACAGGGGTATTTTCGGGCGTATGACGAGAAGGGGCAATTGAAAATGGAGTGGGGGGCTGCGGGCGAAAGTAAGGCGGAAAGGATTGCAACTCAGTATCAAACCGGGGAAGTCAGCTCATGGCTTGAACTGAAAGACGGTAAGTTAGACGGGGTAATTCGCTTTTATTATCGGTCGGGGGCCGTGATGGCGGAATTGAATTTTAAAGCGGGAATGCGGGACGGTCCTATTACCGTTTATCATGAGAACGGATTCCCCTGGGTCAAGGCAAACTACTTGGCGGATAGGCCCATCGGAATCACGGAAATCTATTACCCTAAGAAAATGCCGTGGATTTTACTGGATTACACCGGCAAGGGAAACGAGGGCTTTTTAAGGGCATTTTCGGAAACGGAAATGCCGGAAGGGTAATGGTTTCCGGTCAGAGGGATTTTTGCTTTCGAGAAGCAATTATATAAGCGCGATGGGATAAAAAGAAACGGAACCGGACTGATCTATGGTTTTTCAATGAAGTCTTCCGAAAATTAGGTTGTGAATATATATACTAATCGGATAAGATACTTATATCGTATGGCGTAAAGATACCTGGCAAAGAAGAGAGGCGTGCGAACATGCGGAAACAAGAAAGATGGGGCGTCGTCGCGGTTTTTCTCATGCTTGCGCTTTGTATGGGCGGATGCGGAGAGACCATTAAAGGGGCCGGGAAAGATTGTTCCCGAGTCTATCGGGGTGTAAAAACCATTTTTGTATCAGACTGATGGAATGAATGAAGCGGGTTTTTGGAAAATCCAATTCAGGGAGACCGAGCAATGAAAAGAATTTTTATCGGAGTGACGATTGGTTTGTCTCTTTTATTTCCGCACATGAGTTTCGGCGCGGAGACGACGCCCGAATCCATTCGCGCGGAGGCCGATGCGAATATTAAAATGGCTTTCCAATTGATGCAGGAAGCCCAGGGGGTTTTAAAAGGGGGAGTCACGAGAGAAAAAGGAGAAGTCGCGATTTCTCTTTATACCCGGGCCGGTCAGTTGATGGAACAATCTGCCGGGGTTTACCGGGCTCTTGTTCCCCACCAGTACGCGTCCGAGCAGGAAGTGAAAAATTGCGAAGATGTTATGCAGGCGTGCATCCGGTCTATTCGCGAGATTAAGCAGCGAATATAAAAATCGAGTTTGTTTTTATTTTTTTGGATGAATATTCGGGATTATTGGGAAAAGGCGTTAAAGCGGACGGAGATTATACGCCCCCGCGTGCAAAGCCTTCAGACGTTTCAGCCGACGGCGGTAGACTACATTTTTCTCGCTGAATCTTTGATGAATCGCGGAGACACGGTTGTCAGGCGCGGGGAGGTGATTGTCGAGAAACCGTCGCTTTTTCTTCCTCCCAATAACCCTCAGTTTGAAGGGTTTGATTTTGAAAAAGATTTTTCCGGGGGGCAAGATGACCTGAAGGCTTTTTTCCTGGTCAGGGGGATCCGCTTCCCTTCGATGAAATACAGCCATGCCACGCATCATTTGGATGTTTTTGAAGGGAACTTGGGGGGAGCGATCCGGCATTATCTTGGACAGCTTCAGAAAAAAGAAGATATTCTGACCGGACTCTTTTCCGGGCCGGAAGATTGCTGGCAATTTTCAGTTCTGATTTTCGTCTGCAGCCAAATTGCCCGTTCGGCCGGTAATGATTTGAGGAATCTATTCGGAGATTTATGAGCCGGGCGTGGGGGGAAATGATTGCGCGGATGTCCTGAAAAAGATTTTGGATCAAGCAAAGGAAAACGTTGAATGAATCCTGCCGTTCACTTTGTATGGTTTACACTTCTGATCATCGGGATCCTTTCGTTTGATTTATTGGTGGTTCAACGGAAACAGCATACCATCGAGGCCCGGGAGGCGATTCTGTGGACTCTTTTTTACGTGGCGCTCGCGCTTCTGTTCAATGCCGGGATTTTTGTCACGAGAGGGCATGATGCGGGACTGAAGTTTTTGACCGGTTATTTGATTGAGTATTCTCTCAGCGTCGACAATCTTTTTGTTTTTCTTCTTATCTTTTCCTATTTCAAAGTCCCGTCTCAGTATCAGCACCGCGTTCTTTTCTGGGGGATTGTCGGGGCTCAGATCATGCGGGCCGTCTTTATTTTGGCGGGAGTCGCGTTGATTCATAAGTTTCATTGGATTATTTACGTGTTCGGCGCGTTTTTGATTTACACCGGATTCAAGCTGCTAAAAGAGAAAGACAAGGAAATTCATCCCGAAAAAAATCCGGTCGTGAAATTGTGCGGGCGGTATCTTCCGATGACGTCCGGATATGTCGAAGGCCGGTTTTTTGTCAAACAGGGCGGGAGGCGCCTTGCGACCCTTCTTTTTCTGGTGCTGCTTGTGATTGAGACGACGGATGTCGTTTTTGCGGTGGATTCCATCCCGGCGATTTTCGGGATCACCCTCGACCCGTTTATCGTGTATACCTCGAATATGTTCGCAATTCTCGGACTGCGGTCTTTGTATTTCGCCTTGGCGGCGGCGATGAGAAAATTTCACTATCTGTCTTACGGCCTTTCTTTTATTTTGGTTTTTATCGGGCTCAAGATGCTGATTGCGGATTTTTATCATATTCCGGTCGGGATTGCCTTGGGAGTTGTGGCCGGGATTTTAAGCCTTTCGGTTGTTTTGTCGGTTTTAAGACCGGAGGAAAAATCATAACCGTTCCAAACATGATTCGGCGCTGACGAGGAGACATGGAAAACAAAACGGTTTATGTCTGTATTCACGGGCATTTTTATCAACCGCCCCGGGAGAATCCCTGGACGGAGGAAATCGATTTCCAGCCGAGCGCGTTTCCGTTCCACGATTGGAACGAACGCATTCATTTCGAATGTTATCAACCCAACGCGGCTTCCCGCGTTTTTAACGAAAAAGGAAAGATCGCCGATATCGTCAACAACTACGAGTGGATCAGTTTTAATTTCGGTCCGACCCTGCTCAGCTGGATGGCCCAAAAGCATCCGGAGATTTACGATTGCGTTCTTGAGGCGGATCGGAAGAGTCTCGTTCGGCATAAGGGGCACGGAAATGCCCTGGCGCAGGGGTATAACCACATGATTCTGCCTTTGGCCAATCGCCGGGACAAGGAAACGCAGATCCGGTGGGGAATTGAGGACTTTCGGTACCGTTTCGGCCGCGAGCCGGAAGGTTTGTGGCTTCCGGAAGCCGCTTGCAATCAGGAAACCTTGGAAGTTCTGAACGCTTACGGAATTAAATTCATTATCCTGGATCCCCGCCAGGCGGACGCCATCCGGCCGTTTAACCGGAAAAGCTGGGAATATCTTTCCGATTTTAAAAAAATCGACCCCCGGAGGGTGTATCGCTGCTTTTTGGCGAAGGATTCCCGGCGGTTTGTGGATATTTTTTTCTATGACGGCCTGACGGCTCTGAATGTGGCGTTTGGAGAAGCCAGCTATGATGCCAAGCGGTTCGGAGGACAGCTGAAAGATTTGGCTGAAGTCCCTCTAGAGGGAAATCCTCTGGTTCACATTGCGACGGACGGCGAGACTTACGGCCACCACAAACCGTTCGCGAATAATTTTCTGGCCTATCTTGTTACACACGAACTTTCGGAAAGAAAATTTTTGGACGTCAATTACGGGGAGTTTCTGGCGGAGAATCCGCCGCAATATGCGGTGATGCTGAAAGAGGGGCCAAACGGGGAGGGAACTTCGTGGAGCTGCGCACACGGCGTGGGACGGTGGAAAACGGATTGCGGATGTTCGACCGGCGGGCCCGAAGGATGGACGCAGCAGTGGAGAGGGCCTCTGCGGGAGGCATTGGACTGGCTTCGCGACGAAGCCGCGCAAGTCTGCCAGAAAGTCGGAAACCGGTATTTGGAGGATTTCTGGCTTTCCCGTGATGATTATATCCATGTGGTGTTGGACCGTTCGGACGAGACGGTGGAAGCTTTCCTGAAAAAGCATGCGCGGAAGATCTTGACGAAGGAAGAGCGAATTTTATGCGTTAAAGTTCTCGAGGCGCAGCGTTATGCGATGTTGATGTACACCAGCTGCGGATGGTTTTTCTCTGAACTGTCCGGAATCGAAACGGTTCAAGTCCTTCAGTATGCCGCCCGGGTGATGGAACTTGTGACGGAAGTCGGAGGGGCTAATTTGGAAAAAGAATTTTTAAAACGCCTTTCAAAGGCGAAAAGCAATCTTCCCGAATTCGGGAACGGCCGCGGAGTTTACGAAAAGCTTGTCAGGCCGGCCTTGGTTTCCTGGGAGAAACGGGCGGCGGTTTTCGGGATTGCTTTTATGCTGGGGATCCCCGATGAAGAATTGTCCCGCGGGAATTTTGATTTTGAATGTTTTTATGACCGAAGAGAATGTCGGGACGGTTTGAGTTGCCACCTTCAGAGGATCCGTCTGCTTTGCAAAACGACTCAGGAGGAGCGGGAATTCATTATTCTTGCCCTGAACTCGGCAGGGCAAGAGCCGGCCTGCCTGGTTAAACCGTTTCAGGGACTCAGGGAACTTCAAATGCTTGAACAGAAGATATTTGATGAAGGTTTTGTCCGGGACACAGGCGGATTTGTGGAAAAAGTCAGCCGGTTTTTTAAAGGGGAGTACTATTTTTTGAAGCAATTTCTTGTGAATGACCGGATTGACATTTTCTCAAAGTTGGCCGGCCGGGGCTTGACCGACCTCTGCGGGGTGTATGAAGGGCTCTTTGATTCTGAGGAAATGAAGGCAAGATCCGGCGGGCTTTCCGGGGATATTGCCTGCGTCGCTGAGCTTTTACTGCAGAAAAAACTCCGGAGAGAAATCCTGAAATGGGTCTCGTCGGGCTTTGATGAAAGGAAAAAAGACGAAGTTGTCGGCCTGATCCATTTAGCGGAACGTTCAAAACTCGATCCCGGGAAAAACGGGATTGCGCGGCTTCTTTCGGAAGAGTTGGGATGCGCGGCGGAGCGTCTCCTGAAGAATCCCGAGGATGTGACCGCTCAAGCTTGCCTAAACATTCAGGCATTTGCCGCTCAGATTGGAGTGGGGCTTGATCTGACCTGCGCGCAAAACAGTGTGTTTTCTTTATTGAAAGGGGAAGTTTTTGCTTCCCGGTATGCGGGAATTATGACGCCCGGTTTTGTGAATAAGATCCTGAAGATTTCGGATTCTCTGGGGGTGGATGCGGAAGATTTTCGTGGCTTTTTCGGAAAAAAAAGTGCCGAAAATGACGGGAACTCGACGGCTAAAACTACAGCGGTCAGTTGATTGAGATAAAAGGAGATGGGGCGGGTGAAAGAAACAGTAACGCAGGACGAATACCAATCATTTCTTGAAATGAAGGCAGGCCGGCAATGGAAACGGATCGGGACCCGGCGGCGCGCGGGAATTGCGACCCCTCTTTTTTCGGTTTATTCGGCGGAGAGCGTAGGGATCGGGGAGCTCCCTGACCTCAAACCGCTGGTGGATTGGACGCGTTCCGTGGGGATGTCTCTGATACAACTGCTTCCCCTGAATGATGTCGGTTTTGATTTCAGGCCGTATGATGCGCAAAGCAATTTTGCACTGGATCCCATGTACCTTTCGCTGGGGCAGCTTACCGGAGCGGAAATCGGTCCGTTCCGGAAAAACATTGAGGCCCTCCGGAAGTTATTTCCGATAAATAAAGAAATTGTGGATTACGGGATCAAACAGGCCAAATTGGAATTGTTGGCCGGTATTTTTTTGAAACAAAAAACTCCGGGGCCTGCCGCTTTCAAAAAGTTCAAGCAGCAAAATTTGTTTTGGCTCGGAGATTATTCGCTTTTCAAGGTGATTAAGGAAAAATACGGGCAATCTTCCTGGGAAGAGTGGCCCGCGGATTTAAAGGGAAGAGATCCCGCCGCTTTGTCGCGTTTCGAGAAGGAGAACCGGGGCCGGATTGATTTTTACGCGTGGCTTCAATGGCAACTGTTCGAACAGTTCCGCGATGCGAAGGCGTATGCGGCATCGAAAGCGGTTTTGCTGATGGGGGATATCCCGTTTCTGGTTTCCCGGGACAGCGCGGACGTCTGGGCTCATCAGGATTATTTTAAATTACATCTTGCCGCGGGGGCTCCTCCCGACCTTTATTTCTGGAAAGGACAACGTTGGGGGATGCCGCCTTATCATTGGGAGAATATTGCGCGGAATCATTACGATTACGTGACCGAAAAGCTCCGGTATGCCGAGAATTTTTACGATCTCTACCGAATCGATCATTTCGTCGGGCTTTTCAGGCTTTGGACGATTCCGGTGAACGATTCTCCCGAGAATGCGGGGCTCAACGGGGTTTTTGACCCTCGGGACGAAAGCGTGTGGGAGCATCACGGAAGGACTCTGCTGACCGTCATGGTGGAGAGCAATGGGATGCTCCCATGTGCCGAGGATTTGGGAATGGTCCCTCCGTGTTCTTACCGGCTTTTGGAAGAATTCGCGGCCCCCGGCATGGATGTCCAGCGTTGGGTCAGAGACTGGGGTAAGACCTATGATTTTAAGTCCCCGGCAGGCTATCGCAAAAATTCGATTGCCGTGATCTCAACGCATGACATGCATTTCCTCCGCGGATGGTGGGAATTTGAGGCGGGAACCGTTGACGAAGGCCTTTTCCGCAGGCAATGTGAACTCAAAGGGATTGATTTCGGGAAAGTGAAGGGGGAACTTTTTGATCCGAAAAAATCCCGTGAAGGGCGCCTAAGATGGAGGAGGGATCTTGACGACGAAGGGAAATTGCTTTCGGCTTTGGGAAAACGGCCGGATGAAATTTACGAATTTTTGGATGCCTATCGGGCTTCCTTCACGGAACGGGAGAAATTCTGGAACTATCTCGGCCTGAGCGGAAAGCCGGAGGAAAAATGTTCGGTCGAATTGATCCGAGCTGCTCTCGGGAGAATCCATCAATCCGCATCGATCTTCTCGATTCAACTCCTGCAGGATTGGCTTGCGCTGGATTCTTCGCTGAACCGGGATCCCGTGGCGTCCCGCATTAATTTTCCGGGGACGACGGGGGATAAAAATTGGCGGCGAGTTGTGCCTCTTTCGCTTGAAGCGATGAAGGGATGGGAATTGAATAAGGCGCTGAAGTCCATGAACAAGGCAGCTGGGCGGATTTAAACTTTGGAAACGAATCGGGGGTCGGAATGAGTGAACATAGCTTTTGCGTGCTGATTGTCGACGATGCAGAAGCGGACCTTCTTTTCATCAAACGTTTGATAGAAGATGGCTTCCGGGGAGAATTGGAATCACGGGTTGAGACTGCCCGCTCGTTCGAGGAAGCTCTGCCGAGGATTTTCCGGCAGAAATACGACGTGATTTTGCTCGATTACCGTCTGGGGGCGAAGAACGGGCTCGAACTTCTCGAGGAAATCCGCCGGAGCGGCGTGCAGACGCCGGCTATTTTTCTCACGGTCCAGGCGGATTTGAATTTGGTCGTCAAGGCGATGAGGGCCGGTGCCGCGGATTATCTCGTCAAAGGGGCATTTTCTCCTGAGCTTCTCTGTCAAGCCATCCGATATGCGATCCGCTTGGGTGAAAAAGACCGTGAAAAGAAAAAGGTCGAAGAAATCCTGCGCCAGAACGAGGATCGCCTGAAAAAGATTTTTGAGACGATCCGCGTGGGAATCATTTTGGGAGAGGGAATCGGGGGGTTTGAAATCTTCAATAACGGAATGGAAGACCTGACGGGCTATTCCATGCTGGAAGCGAACGCCTGCGATAATTTTCTCGAGCAGATTTGTTTCGCGGACCCGGACCGTCAAAAGCTTCTCGAAGTGTTTCGTGCCGCCGGAGAGAAGGGAGGCACTCAGGAGGCCGAAATCCGGATGCGGAATAAAAACGGGGCTCTCCGCGATGCCGGGGTTTCGGTTTCGAGAGTTTTGCACGGAAACCGGGAGATGTTTTTGGCGGTTTTTCACGATCTGACCAAGCGGAAAGAAATGGAATCCAAACTGAGGCAGGCGATCAGCCGGGGCCTTTTGGGAGAACAGAAGCTGGTTCAGACATTGTTTGAGCTCCGGAAAGCCCATGAAGATTTGAAGGCCACTCAATCTCAGCTGGTACAGGCGGAAAAATGGGAATCGGTCGGCCGGCTGGCGTCCGGAGTCGCGCATGAAGTAAAAAACCCCCTTGCGATTTTAATGCAGGCAATGGAATGTCTCGAGCGCCTTTTGCCTCAAAATGATCCGGATGTCCGTTCCGTGATGGAAACGATGTCTCAGTCCATTCAGCGCGCCGAAGGCATTGTGAAGGGAATGCTGGATTTTGCCAGTCTTTCAAGCGTTTCCATGACCGAACAGAATTTAAGTGCTCTTATCGAAAACATTTTAATTCTTCTGAAACCGGAATTTGAGCACTATGCGATTCAAATCGAAAAAGATTTGTCGGAACGGGATATTATTTTGATGGCCGACAAAACCAGGATGGAACAGGTTTTTATCAATCTTTTTACGAATGCGGTCAATTCGATGACTCAGGGCGGTCAGCTGCGGGTCAAAACTTTTGTCGAACAATATCCCGGAACCGCGGACGATAAGATTTTCGTGATTATTGAAGATTCCGGATCCGGGATACCCGAGGACATTATCAGCAAGGTTTTTGAGCCGTTTTTTACGACACGATATGACAAAGGGGGGAGCGGGCTCGGGCTTTCGATTGTGAAGAGCATCATTGAGACTCACGGCGGGAGAGTGATGATTGAAAACCGGAAAGAAGGCGGGGCAAGGGTCTTGATTTCATTTCCGGTAAAAAGCGGAACGGAAGGGAAATGAAATCATTCGCAAGAAATTTTACTAAGGAAAGGGGGTGAGTTCGATGAAAAAGAAGATTTTGGTCGTGGACGACGAAGTAAAACTTTGCGAGATGTTCAAAAAGAATCTTGAAAAAACGGGCAAATACGAAGTCGAATTCGAAACCAAAGGCGCGCAGGCTTTCGAGAAAGTCCGGGCTTATAAGCCGGACCTGGTGATTCTGGATATTATGCTGCCGGACAAGCGGGGGAGCAATATTGCCGTTGAGATTCAAACGGATCCCGAATTCGGGAAGACGCCCCTGCTTTACGTGACGGCGCTGGCCAAGAAGGGGAGCGAAAAGCTTTTTTTGGGCATCGTTGACGGCAAGCCGTTTCATGCCGAACCCGTCCTTTCGAAGCCGGTCAGCACGAAGGATTTGATTAACAGTATCGAAAAACTTTTAAATCCTCCTCCTCCTTTTTCGGGCGAGACTACCGAAGGGGAAGTCTTGGGAGGTTAAGGAACCGAACGAATGAGAATTCTGATCGTAGAGGATGATTCATCGTCTGCGGAATTGATCCGCACGTTGATTCAAAAAGGATTCGGCGACGAGGAAGTCTTTTTCGAAGAGGCCGCTTCATTTGATGAGGCGCTTTCGAAGGTCCGGGATCATTTTTACGATGTTTGCATCGTGGATTACCTTTTGCGGGCAAGAAACGGAATCGAACTTCTCGAGGAAATTCGCGGGCAAGGAATTGAAGTTCCCGCGGTTTTTCTTACGGGGCACGGCGACGAGGAAACCGCCGTCCGGGCGATGAAAGCGGGTGCTTCGGATTATTTAATCAAGGGAAAGTTTTCGGCCCGCGAATTGTGCCATTCGATCCGGGTTTCCGTGGAATTCCACCGGAAAGAGCTGGCCTTAAAAGAAAGCGAGCGCCGTTGCGCGGAAATGGTTCAGGGTGCGCCGGATCCGATTGTCGTCCTGGATCTTGAAGGGAAAATTATTGCGTTCAATCCCGCCATGAAAGAAATCCTCGGGAATAAGGCGCAGGAAGTGATCGGCTGCCGGATTTCGGATCTGAATTTAGTCGCGGCGGATTCCGTCGATTCCTTCCTAAGGGAGTTTTCTTTGCTTCAAACCGGAAAGGCCCGTTCGCCTTTTGAATTGACGCTCACCGATTTTCGCGGTCAACGGTTTGTGATGGAGGCCAACCCTCGCATCTTTCATCGCAGCGAAAAAGAGACCAGCTTCGCGGTTGTATTCCGGGACGTTACGGCGAGGGTTCGTGCCGTGACCGAACTCGAAAAGACCCGCGATCAATACCACCAGCTTCTGTCCGCCATTACCTCGATCTTGATCGGAATCGACGCGGATGAAACCATCAGCCATTGGAATGCTCTCGCGGAAGCTTCTTTGGGGATCCCGCGGGGCGAGGTACTGGGGAAACCCTTGTCGGCATGTCGCGTTCTTTGGGATATTGAAAATCTTCGAAACGCTTTGGCAGAGGCCCGGGAATCCCTGAAACCGGTTCGGGTTGATGATTTAGTGATCCGTCACCGAGACAGCGGTCAGGACGTCTTTCGGGATTACCGTGAATCCGATCAAGGCTCCCCGGGGAGGGTATCTGGGCGCGCTGATCTTCGGTGCGGATATTACCGGCCGCAAACAGGCGGAAATGAAGCTCCAAGTTGCCGAACAGCGATACAAGACTATTTTTGACAATTCGCCTGCCGGAATTTTTATGGTGGATGAAGCCGAACGGATTGTTTCGTGGAACCGTTTTACGGAGACCATGCTCGGAATGAGCCGCGAAGATTTGCATCTCCGGCCTATTTCCGAAATCTATCCCGAGGAGGCATGGAAGAAGATTAAAAATGACGCGGCCTCCAGCGGAAAGAAGCTGGAGCACCGCATGGAAGCAAAACTTCTCAGGAAGAACAACGAAATTTTAGATGCGGATATTTCGCTCATGGTGCTCAAGGACCTGCGCGGCGAATTGGTCGGCGCGATCGGGATCATTAAAGATATCAGCGAGCGGAAACGTTTGGAGCGTCTCAAAGACGAATTCATCAGTACGGTTTCGCATGAACTGAGAACCCCTCTCACGGTGATCCGGGAGGGCGTGGCTCAGCTTTTTGAGGGGGTCTTGGGGGAGGTGAACGACGAGCAGAGGGAAATTCTTCAGATCATGCTTGAGGACGTGGACCGTCTCGCGAAAATCGTGAATGATCTTTTGGATATTTCTAAGATCGAAGCCGGCGGCGTGGAGCTGGAACCGAGGTTTGTTTTTATCGATGAATTGATCCGGTCCGCCATGATGCGGTTTCAGCATGCCGCGCAAAACAAGAATTTACGCTTGGAATTCAGAAAAGATGCGGGATCGGAAAATCCGCGGATCTTTCTCGATGCCGCCAAGGTCACGCAGGTCCTGACGAATCTGATATCCAATGCTTTCAAGTATTCCCAGGACGGGGGAAGCATTGAAGTGGCCGTTTCGCGGCAAGAGAAGGAAGTCCTGTTTTCCGTCACTGACACGGGGATCGGCATTCCTTCGGAAGAACTTCCGCGATTATTCAGTAAATTCGTTCAGATCGGCCGTTTGATAGGTCCCGGGATTCAGGGGACGGGGCTAGGACTTGCCATTTCCAAGGGATTGATCGAATTGCACGGGGGGAAAATCGGGGTTGAGTCGGAATATGGGAAGGGAAGCCGGTTTTTTTTCAGCCTCCCGCTTCGAACGGAGGAAGAAGCTTTTGAACTGTACATGAAGAATCGCCTTAAAAAAGCCAAAAGCAGGAAAAGGCAACTATTGATTTTTTCGGCAAAAATCAGACTCCCGGCCGGGCGGGAGATGTCGAACTTGAAAGAATTTGAAAGAGAGATGAAATCACTGGACGAAGCGGCTAAGAAGAGCTTTCCCAGAGATGAAACGGGGATCTTTTTTGACGCGCATGATCCGAGAATGATTTTTGTTTTTGCCATTCAGCCCGAGGAGGAAAAATATTTCCGGGAGCGGGTTGAAAAATTTCTCAAACAATATTGGGATGGGATCGCCGAAACTTACGGGGTCGAAAAAGAACCCGAAGTCAGTTTTTTAAAATGTTCCGATGAAGGAGAGTTGCCCGCTGCTTTACTGAACTGGGCAAAATAAAATTCGAAAATTGTTTTTGTGAAAATTCGCATGTTTCAGAAAAAAGATTTTTAAACCGGAGGAAACAATGGCTCAGAAAAGGATTTTTCACGTAGATGATGATGCGACAATATTGAAAATCGTGAAAAAGAGGCTTGAAGGGGCGGGGTATCATGTGGAATCCCTGAAGAATGATATTGAGGAGGTTGTCCAAAAAGCGGTTCGGGAAAAGCCGGATTTGATTGTGCTTGATCTGTACATGGGGAATGAAAAAGACGGAGTGGGGCTTTGCCAGAGGCTGACTTCCGGCCCGGAAACCAAAGATATCCCGGTGGTCTTTTTTACCAACGGAAAACTCGCGGATATCGTAGCCCGATGCGAAAAGGCAGGGGCAATTACGGTTATTCTGAAGCCTTTTATCAATGAACTGCTGGATACGGCAAAAGCGATTTTTGACGGAACGTGGTCAAAAGATAAATGATTTTTGGCTGAAATTTCGGAGGGTTTTTTAACGGAAAGGCAGAATAAATGCCGAGCAAATGTGTCTTAGTGGTGGATGACGAGCCGAATGTCTTAAAGATCGTCGGTCGAAGATTGACGGCCATGGGCTATGAAGTGATGACGGCGTCAAGCGGTGAGGATGCTTTGAAAAAAGCTTTTGCGCGGAGACCGGATCTGGTGTTATTGGATCTTCTGATGCCGGGCATGGACGGGGCCGAAGTTTGCAGCCGGCTGAAAGAAAACGCAAAGACCGAAACCGTTCCGGTGATTATGCTGACGGCCGCCGGAATGGGAGATGCCGAAACACGGGGCCTGAAATCCGGCGTCTTGGCGGTTTTTAATAAGCCGTTTCTGACGGACGCGTTTGAAACGATCAAGAACGTTCTTGAAGGTAAGAAAGATTACTGGACGGAGCAGGAAGAATGAGCGAAAGTCTTTGTTTCGAAAATAGCGGGGGATGACAATGGCGAAGAAAATTTTGCTGGTGGACGATGACCCTCATATCGTGCAATTGCTGAAGACCCGGCTTGCGGCAAGTCAGTACGAAATTGTGACGGCTTCGGACGGGGAGGAAGGGTTCGAGAAGTTGAAGGCGGAATCTCCGGATATGGTTCTTCTGGATATTTTGATGCCTAAAATGGACGGCTATGGGTTTGTGCTCCGGATGAAGGAGGAGAATCTTTTGTCCAAGACGCCTGTGATTATGCTGACGGCAAAAGACAATATGAAGGACCTTTTTGAGATGGAAGGGGTTTCCGACTATATCGTGAAACCCTTTCAGGCCGCGGAACTTTTAAATAAAATCGAAGCCGTATTTAAGAAACGAGCGGGGTGATGAATTGACCGATGCCCTGGAACGTCGAATCTGGAAAGCGGAGGCTGTGAAATGGCCAAGAAGATTCTTCTGATCGAAGACGATTTGCAGGTGCTTGAGCTTCTGAAAGTTTGGCTGGCGGCGCATGACTATTCCGTGGAAATGGCATCCAACGGGGAAGAGGGACTCCGGAAATTGAAGGATACGGTTCCGGATCTGATTATTCTGGATGTCTTTATGCCGCGGATGGACGGCTATTCCTTTCTCATGAAAATGAAGGAGGAAAATCCGCTGATTAAAGTCCCGATCATTGTCCTGACGGGAAAGGATAAGATGCGGGATCTCTTTGAAATGGAGGGCGTCGTTGCTTACGTGGTAAAGCCGTTCAGCCCCGAAGAATTGCTCGGGAAAATCAAGCAGGCGTTTGAAACGGGAGCGGCCGGTTGATGAAGGGCCGCCCGGGGCGAAGGTGATGAAGGCATTGGTGATCATTCCGGCATTCAATGAGGGCGTTAAACTTGAGGAGACTGCCCGGAGAATCCGGGAATCGTTTTCCGGTAGGGCGGATTCCGTTGCGATTGACGTGATGATTGTGGATGACGGGTCGACGGACGCTGACATACAGAGGGTTAGCGAAAAATTTCATTTTTTTCTGATCCGGAATCCGGAACAGAAAGGCGTCGGGTATTCCATCCGCCGGGCGTACGAATACGGCTGTGCCAAGGATTACGATATTTTGATTACAATGGCCGGAAATAATAAGGACGAACCCCGCGAATTAAACCGATTAATGGAACCGATCGTGAAAGATGAGGCGGATTTTGTTCAGGGATCGCGGTATCTTCCGGGCGGGAATTTCGGGAATATGCCGGCTTACCGGTTATTGGCGACCCGTTTTCTTCATCCCTGGATTTTTTCTTTTATTTCAGGCAAGCGGATTACTGACAGCACGAACGGCTTCAGAGCCGTACGCGCCTCGGTTTTAAGAGACCGGCGCTTGCGCCTGGATCCATCCTGGCTGGATCATTATGAACTGGAGCCCTATCTTTTCTGTCAGGCCATTCGGATGGGATACCGCGTGACGGAAGTTCCCGTTTCGAAAGTGTACCCCGACAAAAAACTCGGATATTCCAAAATGCGGCCGTTTGTGGACTGGTGGAGTATCTTGAGGCCCCTTTTTTTTCTCTGGTTCCGGTCGAAAAAGTGAATCGCTAGAGTTTTGGCGGGCGTATTGCCTCCAGAAGCCAGAGAACGATTTTCCCCAGAAACCAGATGGCGAATAGGATAAGCAGAAAGCCGATGATCAGCCGGAGGAATAGAGCAAGAACCAAAAGAAGCGGCAACAATAATATCCCGACTAAGGCAATGATCAGAAATGAGACGAGGACGGCCAATCCGACTAAGAACGCTTTCATTGAATCCTCCTTTCCGGCTTTGCAAGAAGCAAAGGCCGGTTTGTGGTCCCGCTGCTGATATTGTATAATAAAATCCGTAAAAGAGGCTTCGTTTCTTTTCACCGGAAAACCGGCTTTCAAAGGAGGATGTCATGGCATACCAAGCGAAGAATTACGAAAGTTTATTGGGGTTGACGGGATTCAGCGATGCGCTTTTGAAAAATCATTTTACCCTTTATCAGGGGTATGTGGCCAACACGAACAAAGTTTCGGATCTTCTGGCGGCTTTTGTCAAAGAAGGGAAACAGGGAACGCCGGAATACGCGGAACTGAAACGCCGTTTCGGATGGGAATTTAACGGGATGAGACTGCATGAGTATTATTTCGGGAACATGACGAAGACCGCGAGCGGGCCGGTCGCGAATTCCGCACTTGCCTCGAAAATAGCCGGGGATTTCGGTTCTTATGACGATTGGGCAAAGGATTTCAAGGCTTCCGGGTCGATGCGCGGCATCGGCTGGGTTGTTCTGTATCAGGACCCCGCGGCGGGGAGACTGTTTAATGTCTGGATCAATGAACACGATGCCGGCCATTTGAGCGGGTCGATTCCTCTCCTCGTGATGGATGTTTTCGAGCATGCCTTCATGCTGGATTATGGACTCAAGCGGGCCGATTATTTGGAAGCGTTTTTTAAAGCCGTTGATTGGAAGGCGGTCGAGGAACGTTTCCAAAAAGCTTCTTGAGGGAAATAAAGGCTGTCGTTTTGACTTCAGGGGATGACTCAAACCCCGGGATCCTTTCGCGGAGCCCGGGGTTTTTTATTTCTGGATGATGAAAACAGCGTTGAGGGCCAATAAATTCGGCCAGAAGCGGACCAGCCGTTTCTTTCCCAAATAGTAGGAATCCAGGATTCGGATGCCTTTCCGCTCGCAATAACTCTTAAAATCGTTAATACTCAGGAACCGGGAATTGGGAGTATTGGCCCAGCAGTAGGGAAGAGACGGCGTGACGGGCGCCATTCCGCCGAAGAACAGCATGGATCTCGCTTTGAGATACGCGAAATTCGGAAAGCCGATAATGGCTTTCCGCCCGACCCGCATGGCTTCCCGGATGACGAATTCGACTTGCTTGACCTGCTGCAAACTTTGATTGAGGATGACATAGTCGAACGACTGATCGCCGTAGTCTGATAGTCCGCTGTCGATATCGCTGTGGAAGACGCTCAGTCCCTTTTCGACGCATTGGTAAATAGCCTCGTCGTCCAGCTCGATCCCCTGTCCCCGAACGTCTTTTTTAGATGTGAGCAGATGAAGGAGTTCTCCGTCTCCGCAGCCGAGATCCAGCACTTTGGCGCGGGGTTCGATGGTTTCGTAAATGACTCTGTAATCCAGACGTTTGAGCGGCGTGTTCATGGGTAGTTAAATTAACACAAAGAAGGATCTTTTCAACTGTTTTGTTCGGAGGTTCCGGTTTCTCAGCGTTTTTGGAAGTCTGAGTAGGTTTTTTGGAGAAAGTGTTTGACGAGGCGCGTTTCTTCGTCGACTTCCAGGAGGAACGCGTCGTGCCCGTAGGTGGAGTTGATTTCACAGTAAGTGGCGTCGGCGTGATGCGTCTTGAGTTTCCGGACAATTTCCTGCGACTGATAAGAGGGGTAAAGCCAGTCGGATTTAAATGCGATCACCAGAAACCGGAGGTCGCTCTGGCCTCCTTTTGAAAAAAGCCTGTCGCCGGAGAGGTCGAAATGATCCATGGCTTTCGTGAGATAAAGATAGGAATTGGCGTCGAAACGTTTGACGAAATTATCGCCCCGATAGCGGAGATATCCCTCCACTTCGAAATCCGCCCCGAATTTAAAATCGGGGCTTTTGTCTTTCAGCCGCCTGGAAAATTTTTCTTCCATGGATTTGTCGCTCATATAGGTGATGTGCCCGATCATCCTTGCGACCGCCAGTCCCTTTTCGGGGATGTTTTTGCCGTAATAATTTCCTTCGTTCCACGCGGGATCGGCCATGACGGCCTGCCGCCCGACTTCGTCAAAGGCGATTTGTTGCGGGGAATGTTTCAGGGCGGTGGCGATCGGGATAGCGCAGCGGAGGGACTCGGGATAAGTCGCGACCCACTGAAGGACTTGCATGCCTCCCATGGAGCCGCCGATGACGCAAAGAAGTTTTTTGATTCCCAGGTGATCGATCAGATATTTCTGGGTCTTGACGATGTCTTCGACCGTGAGGATGGGGAAGTCCAGGGCGTAGGGTTTTCCCGTTTTGGGATTCGTCGAGGACGGGCCCGTGCTACCTTTGCATCCTCCGATGGCGTTGACGCAGAGGACGAAATATTTCTGGGTGTCCAGTGCTTTCCCCGGTCCGATCAGGGAGTCCCACCATCCCGGGTTTTTGTCTCCTTCGTGGTAACCCGCGGCATGCGCGTCTCCCGAAAAGGCGTGGGCGACCAGGATTGCGTTGCTTTTTTCGGCGTTCAATTCGCCGTAGGTTTCATAGGCGAGCGTGATCGGTCCCAGATATTTTCCGCATTCCAGTTTCATTTCATGAGGCGGCTGAGCGAAAGTGAAGTATTGAGGCCTGACCGTTCCGATCCCTTTTGATTTCATTTCAGATACTCTTCGAAAAGCCAGGTTGATAAATATCGTTCCCCCGAATCGCAAACGACCGTTACGATTGTCTTGCCCTCCGATTCACGGCGTTTTGCGATTTCCAGCGCGGCCCAGAGGTTCGCTCCGCTTGAAATCCCCGCGAGAATGCCTTCTTGCCGGGCGAGTTGTTTTGCGGTTTGGCCGGCGTCCAGATGATCGACTTGAATGGTTTCATCGATAATATCCCGGTTGAGGATGCCGGGGACGAATCCCGCGCCGATCCCCTGTATTTTGTGGGGGCCGGGAGCGCCTCCGGATAGAACCGGGGAATCCTTGGGTTCGACGGCGATCACTTTTACCGAGGGTTTCTTCTTTTTCAACGCTTCTCCGACGCCCGTCAGTGTTCCGCCGGTGCCGACTCCCGCGACAAAAAAATCCACGGCCCCTTCGGTGTCATTCCAGATTTCCTCCGCGGTGGTTTTGCGATGGATCTCCGGATTGGCCGGATTATTGAATTGTTGGGGCATGAAACTGTTCGGGGTCTTCCGGACCAGTTCCTCGGCTTTTTCGACGGCGCCCTTCATGCCTTTTTTCCCGTCCGTCAGCACGACGTCGGCCCCCAGAATTTTGAGCAGCTGACGGCGTTCCAGGCTCATGGTGTCGGGCATGGTCAGAATCAGGCGGTATCCTTTTGCGGCCGACGCGAAGGCCAATGCGATTCCCGTATTGCCGCTGGTGGGTTCGATGATGACGGAATCTCTTTTGAGCAGGCCTTCTCTTTCGGCGGCTTCGATCATGGCGACGCCGATCCGGTCTTTGACGCTGGAGAGGGGATTGCAGAATTCGAGTTTGGCGAGAATCGTTGCGGGCAATCCCGCGGCCAGGCGATTGATCTTAACCAGCGGTGTCCTTCCGACGGTTTTTGTGATATCCGCGTAGATTTTAGCCATAGGGACTCTCCTTTTCAGCCGGCTTTTTCCAAAGCCTGTTCGATATCGGCGAGAATGTCGTCGATGTGCTCCAGTCCGACCGACAGGCGGATGAAATCCGGAGTGACGCCGGTAGAAAGCCTTTCTTCCTCCGAAAGCTGCTGATGCGTGGTGCTGGCCGGGTGAATGGCCAGAGTTTTCGCGTCGCCGATATTGGCAAGATGCGAAATCAGCTGAAGCGAATCGATAAACCGCCGGCCGGCCGACAGCCCGCCTTTGATACCGAAACCGAGAATGGCGCCCGCCCCTTTTTTAAGATATTGTTCCGCTCGTTTTTTTTCAGGACTGGAGGCGAGGCCGGGGTAGTTGACCCAGCCGATTTTCGGATGTTTTTCGAGATGTTGCGCGACGGCCAGCGCGTTCTCCGAATGCCGGGGCATTCTCAGATGCAGGGTTTCAAGTCCCTGCAGGAAGAGGAATGCGTTGAACGGGGAAAGGGCATTCCCCAGGTCGCGCAGCAGCGTGACCCGCGCTTTAATAATGTAAGCGATATTTCCGAGGGGCTTCAGCGCTTCCACGAAATTAATACCGTGGTAGCTGGGATCCGGTTCGGCGATCAGTGGGAATTTTCCGTTGGTCCAATCGAATTTCCCGGAATCCACAATCAGTCCGCCGATCGAGGTCCCGTGTCCGCCGATAAATTTCGTGGCGGAGTAAATGACAATATCCGCGCCGAAATCAATCGGACGCAGGAGGTACGGAGAGACGGTGTTGTCCAAGATCAAAGGAATCCCGCTCTGATGGGCCACTTTTGAAAGCCCCTCCAGGTCGGCCACGTCGAGTTTCGGATTTCCGATGGATTCGGCGTAGATTGCCTTGGTTTTCGGGGTTATCGCTTTTTGCATAGCGGTCAGGTCGTTTGATTTCACAAAATGGACCTTGATCCCGAGGCGGGGAAGCGTGTGATGGAACAAATTGTAGGTCCCGCCGTACAAATTATCGGCGGAGACGATCTCGTCGCCGGCTTTTGCGATATTCAGGATTGCGATTGTGATCGCGGACTGCCCGCTGGAGACGGCCAACGCTCCCGCAGCTCCGTCGAGCAGGGCGATTCTTTTTTCCAAAACGTCCGTTGTGGGGTTCATCAGCCGCGTATAAATATTTCCGAATTCTTTCAGCGCGAATAAATTGGCCGCGTGTTCGGTGTCGCGGAATTGATAAGAGGTTGTCTGATAAATGGGGACGGCCCTTGCGCCGGTGACGGGATCGGACTCCTGCCCTCCGTGCAACGCGAGCGTTTCCGTTTTTAATTTCTTGTCTATCTTACTCATGCTGGATCTCCTTGCTCAAATGGAATAATTAACCGCTCCGGTTTTGATTTTTGATTTCAGATCTTCGAAAGTTATCATCAGCCGTTGAGCAAGTTCCTGATTAATGTCTTCCCAGATGCCTGAGATTAAATCATTAGAATCCGAACTTGTCAAAGACTTCGAGTTCTTCCTAACGCTCAAAATTTGAGAATCGACCGCCCGAAAGATATCGGCCAGGGTCAACTGCGCAGGCGGTTTGGCGAGGGTATAGCCGCCCCGGATTCCGCGGCTGCTTTCGACGATTCCCGCCGCCTTTAATCTTAATAGAAGCTGAATCAGAAATTCCTTCGGGATTTTTTGGGATTTTGAAATCACTTCGACGGGGACCGGCTTTTTTCCGTTAAAGTGAAAACTCAATTCCAAAACAGCATTGCACGCGTATTTAATTTTTGCAGGTAATTTCATGACAGTCTCGTTTTTTTGGATTTGAAAATATTTTACATAAACGATCAATTTAGTCAAGTATAAGTTTTGTTTTTATCGAGTGTGCAATTTTTACACAATGTTAATTTCTTCTTGATTTGCGAAAATGGCTTTAGTGTATCGCAAGTAATTCATAATTAATAAGATATGGAAATTTAAATTAATTCGATTGGGCGTTGGCATAGAAACTGCAAAATTTAAATTGAGATTTTTGAATGAGCTTTTGAAATAAGAAAGGAGGAAACAATATGTCACTCATCAGAAGAAACCCAGAAAAGAATTGGACGAATCCTTTTTTCGAACTTGAGCGGTTGCAGAATGAAATGAACCGGCTATTTGATTTTTCTCTTTCGAGATGGCCGGAGCGGGATATGGGAATCCTGGAGGGCGCATGGAGTCCCGCGATCGACATTTATGACAGCCGTGACAATATCGTCGTGAAAGCGGATATTCCGGGACTTTCAAAGGATGAAATCGAAGTTTCGGTCCATAACGATACGCTGGTGATCCGCGGAGAGAAAAAGCGGGAAGATAAAATCAAGGAAGATGAATTCGTCAGGACCGAGAGATTTTACGGCGGATTTCACCGGGCAGTTACGCTCCCTTCGGCTGTTGACGCGGATAAGGTAAAGGCCGTGTACAACAACGGAGTCTTGGAGTTGACCCTGCCCAAACGGGAAGAGGTGAAACCTAAGCAGATTCAGATTGATGTGAAATAAAACAACGTGTCCGATAGCGGACGATGCACAAGAGAGGGAGGTTGGATTTATGCCGGCGAAAGACGTGATTAAGCAAGACGATCGGGAAGAAACCAGGGTGATTACGCCTTTGGTTAATATTCACGAGAAGGAAAAGGAAATTACGGTTGATGCTGAAATGCCCGGGCTTACAAAAGAGGACCTTTCCATTCAAATCGAAGGAGAAGTCCTGAACCTTTCCGGAAGGCAGAAAGAAAATGTCCCGGAAGGATACACGGTGCTGTACCGGGAAAGATTTCCGATTGAATACCGGAGGACTTTTGTGCTCGGGGCGGAAATCGACCGCGAGGGGATCAAAGCCTTTTATGAAAACGGGGTCTTGAACCTGAGACTTCCCAAAACGGAACGGGCGCGTCCCAAGACCGTCAAAATTGATTGAAGCGGGCAAAGTCTTAAGCAAGGCAGAAACGCTCGGCACCTCCCGCGGGCCGTTCGCCCGCGGGGGTGCTTGCCTCTTTGCCCCGGGGAAAGGAGATTTGTAATGGAGAAATGGTTTGAAGATGCCTTTTAGAAATGGGAGCGGTATAATCTCTTGAGTGGTTTGCTGGGCGTGGGATTGGGTCTTCTTATTTTGATTTGGCCTCAAGCCCTTTCGGTTATAGCGGCTTTTTTCATGATGATTTCCGGATTCATTCTGCTGAGTTTTTACAGGAAGAGCCGGGATTTTTTCGGAGCGGTTCGGGAAATGGATCGATTCGGGCGGGACTAAAGAAGACGCTGTTGGTTGCGACGTAATTTTAATCGTAATCGGTAAAAAGGGAAAGGAGACAAGACCATGAGCAATAAAGAGAAAATTCTAACGGCGGCGGTGGTTCTTTTGGGGGTCGCTTTTGCGCTACAGACGGCTTATTTATTGAAAAAAGATAAAGAGACCACGGAACCTTCTGCCGTGAAGATGCAATGCCGGAGACCGCTGTTTCATAAGCAACAGCAACCGACGCCCGCGTCAGCGCAATTTCCGGGAGGGGCGTTTTCTTCTTTCTTTGATCAGGATGACCAGGGGGGGATGGGGGGAATGATGGACCCTTTTATCGAAATGGAAAAAATCCAGCGCCGGATGAACCGGATGTTCCGGGAAAGCTTCCGGAAGGCGGCGGGAGGAGGATTGGGATTGAACAGTATGACGCCGGGAAATCTTTTTTACGAGCCTGATTTGGATATTAAGGAAGATGCGAAAGGATATACCGTCAAGATGGATGTCCCGGGATTGGACAAAGACAAGCTGAATGTGGAGGTGAACGAAAATTCGATCACGATTTCGGGCGAACGTAATTTTGAGAAAAAAGAGTCCGATGATAAGGGGTTTTACCAGATGGAAAGGAGTTTCGGATCGTTTCGCCGGGCGATTCCGCTTCCGGGCGACGTGAAAACCGAGGAAGTGACGGCTCAGTATGACAAGGGCGTTTTGACGATCCGACTTCCCAAGATCGCACTTCCGGATGAGCAGAAAGAAAAACTCAAGACGGTTCAGGTTCAATAATGCCGGCGGCGAGGGGCGATCGGAAGGGGCAAACCATATGATTCGTTTCGAAAAGATGACTTTGAAGGCGCAGGAGGCCGTGGAAAAGGCGCTTTCGCTTGCGCGAGAGGAAGGCCATCAAGAGGTGGATGCGGAGCATCTCCTTTTGGCGCTTCTTTCGCTGGAGGAAAGCATCGCGATTCCCGTCTTTCAAAAATTGGGAGTGAATGGAGCGGCTTTTGAATCGGATTTAAGGGCTTTGCTTGCGGTAAAACCCAAAGTGGGGGGGGCTTCCCAGCAGTATTTATCCGAACGGTTCCGGAAAATCCTGGATACGGCGTTTAAAGAAGCCGAAACGCTCAAGGACGAATATGCGAGCGTTGAGCATCTTCTTTTGGCGGTGGTTCAGGACGGGGACGAGAAATTACAGAAATTGTTCCGGAAGCATGGTCTCAAAAAAGATTCGCTTCTCAAGATTCTGAAGGAGGTCCGGGGTGCTCACCGCGTGACGGATCAGAATCCGGAGGGGAAGTATCAGGCCCTCGCGCGTTACGGCAGGGATCTGACGGAACTGGCCCGGCAGGGGAAACTGGATCCCGTGATCGGCCGGGACGGCGAGATTCGCCGTTCGATTCAGGTGCTTTCCCGGAGGACGAAAAACAATCCGGTCTTGATCGGCGATCCGGGGACCGGGAAAACCGCGATCGCCGAGGGACTGGCCAAGCGCATTGCCGATGGAGATGTTCCGTCGGCGTTGCGCGGGAAGAAAATTATCGCCCTGGATATCGGTTCTCTGGTTGCGGGATCCAAATACCGGGGCGAATTCGAGGACCGTCTGAAGGCGGTACTCAAGGAGATCGAAGCGCGGGAGGGGGAAATCATCCTCTTTATCGACGAACTCCACACTCTGGTCGGCGCCGGGAAAGCGGAAGGGTCGGTGGACGCTTCCAACATGCTCAAGCCGGCGCTTGCCCGGGGACAGCTCCGGTGCATCGGGGCGACGACGCTGGATGAATACAGGCAGTATGTCGAAAAAGACAAGGCTCTGGAGCGGAGATTTCAGCCGATTTTCATCGGAGAGCCCAGCGTCGAAGACACGATCGCGATTCTCCGCGGGTTAAAAGAGCGCTATGAGGTTTTTCACGGCGTGAAAATCAAGGACGATGCGCTGGTCGCCGCGGCAACGCTTTCCTCAAGATATATCACCGAACGGTTTCTGCCCGACAAAGCGATTGATTTGATCGACGAGGCGGCATCCAAGCTGAGAATCGAAATCGACAGTCTGCCGACCGAAATCGACGAATTGGAGCGGCGGATTATCCAATTCGAGATCGAGAAGCAGGCGCTCAAGAAGGAGAAGGACGAATCGTCGCGCGAACGGCTTTCCAAGCTCGAAGAAGAACTTTCGAATCTGAAGGAAAAATCGGATGCGATGAAGCGTCATTGGCGGAACGAAAAAGAAATCCTCGAGAGGATACGCAAAACCAAAGAGGAGATGGAAAAGGCCAAGCTGGAAGAATCGCGCCATGAGAAGGAGTCCAATTGGGACAAAGTGGCCGAAATTCGCTACGGGGTTCTCCGGAATTTTGAGGAGGAATTGAAACGGGAGAATGATGAGCTCCGGGAAATCCAAAAAGAACAGAAAATGCTTCAGGAAGAAGTAAGCGAGGAAGATATCGCGGAAATCGTTTCCAAATGGACGGGGATACCCGTTTCGCGTCTCATGGAAGGCGAAGTCGAAAAGCTGATTCACATGGAGGAGCGGCTCAAGACCCGGATTGTCGGGCAGGATGAAGCGGTCGGTTTGATTTCAAACAGCATCCGCCGTTCCCGGTCGGGTCTTTCGGACCCGGCTCGTCCGATCGGATCGTTTATCTTCCTGGGGCCGACGGGAGTGGGGAAAACATATCTTGCGAAAACGCTGGCATGGTTTCTTTTCGATGACGAGAACGCAACGGTGAGAATCGATATGTCCGAATACATGGAGAAACATTCGGTTTCGAGATTGATCGGCGCGCCGCCGGGATACGTCGGCTACGAAGAGGGCGGGCAATTGACCGAGAAGATCCGGCGCAGGCCTTATGCCGTCATTTTGTTCGACGAAATCGAAAAAGCGCATCACGACGTATTCAATATCCTGCTTCAGATTCTCGAGGATGGGAGGCTGACGGACGGACAGGGGCGTGTCGTCAATTTCAGGAATACCGTGGTGATCCTGACGTCCAATATCGGGAGCCATTATTTTCAGGGGGAGAGGGATTCAAAAGGGAAAGTCCGCGATCAGGTATTGCAGGAATTGCGCGCACATTTGCGGCCGGAACTGATGAACCGGATTGACGAAATCATCGTGTTCAACAAGCTGAATCAGGGGGATATCGGCAAGATCGTGGATTTGCAGCTGAAAGAGCTTGAGACCAAACTTTCGGAAAGAAAAATCGGTCTCCGGGTGGACCGGGAGGCCCGTGAGAAACTGGCGGCGGAAGGATACGATTCCGAATTCGGGGCAAGGCCTCTCCGGAGACTGATTCAGCGGGAAATTCAGGACCCCCTGGCGGTGAGGATTCTCAGCGGTGAATACCGGGACGGCGCGCAGGCCGTCGTCGGAGTCGACAAGAAAAGCGGAACGTTTCAATTTTTGAAAGAATAACCGGCGAAAATGGTATTCGAGATTTTTCGGAAAGATTTTCCGTGGCGGCGAGCGGTTCAGGGCGCGATTTGCCTGTTTTTTTTGAGTGCCGGACTTCTTTTTGCGGAAAAAGTCCGTTATGTGATCGACGGGGATACTTTTATCCTGACCGATCAACAGCGGGTGCGCATGATCGGAATTGATGCTCCGGAAGTCAGCCACCCGCGATACGGGAAAAGCGGCGAGCCTTTCGGAGAGGAATCCCGGAAATATCTCAAGGCCCTCATCGAGGGGAAGGACGTGAGGCTTGAAGGCGGAGAGGAACCTTTCGACCGGTTCGGGAGAAGGCTTGCCTATGTGTATCTGTCCGACGGAACTTTTGTGAACCGCCAAATGATCGAGCAAGGATACGCCGAAGTTTTCCGAAAATTTCCTTTCGAATACAAAAAAGATTTCTTCGAGTCGGAGCGCAGGGCGAAAGCCGGGAAACTCGGGATGTGGGGCGACGCCCCGGAGTCCTTTTGGACGAAAATCCGTAACTTTTGCGGAAAATGAAGCAGGATTCCGGTTTTTTGGGCATAGTCCGGGCTCAATTTTGTTCGACAATTCACGGCCTTTGCCTTAAACTGTCCGAAATTTCTAAGGCGAACTGAATTCAATAAAGGAGAATGGCATGAAAAAAATATTGGCGGGATTGCTGATTTTAATGGTGTTTGCGATGACTTCGAATCTTCCGGGCGCTTTCGCGGGCTGCGGAATGTGCCCTACTAAAGGGGCTAGCGGGCAAAGTGCCGTGGCTTCGGCTCCTGCCGGAGGCAATACGGAAGTCAACGGGGATACTTCCGCTGAAACGGCTAATGCCGAGGAGGATGTTGAGGCTTCCGAGGATGCGGCGGATTCCGCGGCATAACAGGAGCCATTCATTTTTGCGGATGAAACCGGAAAAAGATTTTTGAGGAGGATTCTGATGATGGGCAAGAAATGGACAAAGGGATGTGTCCTGGCTGCGGCGGTTACGATGCTGCTCGCGGGGGTTTCTTTTGCCGCACTGACGCCGGAACAGGTCAAAAAGGTTATCGTGCAGTACATCGCTCAGCAGGAGAGGCTTCAGGGGGCGTTTGCCATCGTGGATGTTCAGGGAAGCAAAGGGTTGAGATGGCTCAAGCGCGTCCGGATCCTTGATAAGGTCGGGAAGTCGGGCAATTACAATTTCGGGACCGCGGTGATGACGGACGTCAAAACGGGGGATCTCCTCGAACTTGATTTTGACGTCAGCGATGTGAAAGGCGATATCCGGGTCGTGGATATTCGCATCCGCGTGGAGAACGGGAAGGCCCGCTATACCTACGACGAAAAGAGCAATATTGTTCCGGTACAATAAGCCGGATCTCCGGGAATCGAGGAGTTTTCCCGTCATCTACGGAAAGCATTCCTGAGCGGGCGGTTTTTGCTCCGGAAATGCACGGTATGTTTTTCCCAAAAAATGAATCCCGATAAGATTCAGGCCAATCGGCTTCTAAGCCAGAAAAGTCCTTACCTCCTCCAGCACGCCTATAATCCCGTCGACTGGTATCCTTGGGGAGAGGAAGCTTTCCGGAAAGCCCGCGAAACCCATAAACCTATTTTTCTGTCCGTCGGGTATTCGACCTGTCACTGGTGTCATGTGATGGCAGCGGAATCTTTTTCGAATCCCGAAACGGCGAAATATCTGAATGAAAATTTTGTTTCGGTCAAAGTGGATCGAGAGGAACGTCCCGACATCGATCGAGTGTACATGCAGGCCGTTCAGGCGATGACCGGCTCCGGGGGGTGGCCCCTCAGTGTTTTTCTGACCGGAGAGCTAAAACCTTTTTACGGGGGAACTTATTTTCCGCCCCGGGGCCGGTGGGGAAAACCCGGATTTTTCGAGATTTTATCGGCGATTCACGAAATGTGGACGAGCAATCCGGCCGGAATATCGGAATCAAGCGAAGCGCTGCTTCGGGCGATCGGAGAGAAAAGATTTTTCGCGGATCAGGGGATGAGTTTTCCGGACGAACACTTGCTGGATGAGGCGTATGAGAACTGCGGCGCTGCGTTTGACCGTTCTTTCGGCGGGTTCGGGATCGAACCGAAATTTCCTCAGGAAACTTTGCTGGGTTTTCTTCTGCGATACGGGTATCGTCGCGGGAATCCGGACGCCCTTGCGATGGTGGAGACGTCCCTGCGGAAAATGGCTTTGGGCGGATTGCGGGATCATCTGGGGGGAGGATTCCATCGCTACACGACGGACCGCGAATGGCATCTGCCGCATTTTGAAAAAATGCTTTACAACCAGGCGCTTCTCTCGAGGCTTTATCTCGAGACGTATCAGGTTACGCAAAACTCTTTCTATGCCGCAATAGCGCGGGAAACCCTGGATTATGTGCTCAGGGATTTGACGGACGATTTTGGTGCTTTCTGCGCGGCGGAAGATGCGGACAGCTGGGAGGTATCGGGAAACGGTCGGGTCAAATCGGAAGGGGTTTTTTACGTCTGGACGGCCGCGGAAATCCGGGATTGTCTTGATAAAGATCTTTCGGAAGTTTTCAATTTTCATTACGGGATCCGGGATGAAGGAAATGTCGAGACGAATTTGCCGGAGGAGTGGAGAGGCAGGAATATTCTTTCCGTTTGTCAGTCCGTTGAGGCGACGGCTAAACGGTTTGGGATGAGCCGTGAACGGGTTGAGAGGATTTTGGAGAATGCCCGATCGGTTTTATCGGCGAAAAGAGCGTCAAAGCCCAGGCCTTACCGGGATGACAAGATTTTGACGGACTGGAACGCACTCATGATTTCGAGCTTTTCCATCGGATTTCGCGTGTTGGGGGATATCCGGTATCAGCGTGCTGCGATGGGAGCGGCCGATTTTCTTTTGGCCAGGCTGAAGCGGAAAGACGGGCGTCTGATGCACCGGTATGCGGACGGGGAAGCGGCGATTCCTGCTTTCCTTCCGGATTATGCGTTTTTTACTTGCGGGCTGATCGATCTGTATGAGGCGACATTTGATCCCCGATATCTTGAGGAAGCGATGAGTCTCTGCCGCGAAATCATGCGTCTTTTTCGGGACGCGGACGGGGGAGGTTTCTTTCTGACGGGGGGGGATTCGGAAAGATTGATTCTTCGCCAAAAAGATTTTCAGGAAGGGGCTCTGCCGTCCGGCAATGCGGCGGCGGCTTTGGCCTTTTTGCGCTTGAGCCGTTTGAGCGGGGACCGGGAACTGGAAACGAATGCCGCGAATATCCTGCGGGCTTTTCCGGAACACTGCGGAGATTCCGGGATGGGTTGCGCGCATATGCTGACTGCCTTGGCCGCATTTGCCGGTCCCGGCTGCGAAATCGTGATCGATGAAGGCCCGGACAACTCGGATTTAGAGGACATGCTCCGCGTGATTGATTCCCGGTTCCTGCCCGAAAAAACGGTTTTGTTCAGGGATCTGGAAGGGGAAAACCGGAAGAAAATCGAAGCGCTTTTTCCGTCGCTCGGGACGCGTGCTCGGCAGGGAAATAAAACCGCCGTGACGGTTTGCCGAAACCGGACCTGCCTCCCGGCGGTGGTTTCGGGCCCGGAATTAGAAGGACTTTTTAAATAATTTTCCCGGAAACGATTTTAGGGATAGACAGATTGCCCTTTTAATATGAAAATACGGAATATAAGAATCGGAGAGGAGGACGCTTGAGATGCAGAAAGTGACGATTTTTGTGTGTTTGATCCTTTTGCTGGTTGTGAGCGTTATTTTCGGCATGAAAATCATGTCTTTGAAAGCAAAGCTTGAAAACGCCCGCAGCGAGAGCCAGATCCTGAAAATGGAGGTTGAGAAACTGAAGAAAGACAGCCAGGATGTTCAGGAAAACCTGAAGAAAAGCGAAGCCAAGTTTTCGGCTCAGGACAATATGATTGCGGAACTTTCCAAGGAGCGGGAGAATTTCAAGGCACAGATCTCGGCTCTCGAAACGGAAAGGGACGAGGCAACCAAAGCACTGGCTCAGGAGAGAATCAAAACGGCGGATCTTGAGAAAACCGTGGAGTCGATGAAGAAAACGGTTCCGCTGGAAGTCCCGGGGACGCAGGGAGACGATTCCGAAGACACTTCAATCCCGGTGCTGCGGTAAAGGAGATTCCTTTCGCTTCCGGCTTTCTTGACAGTGATAGGGCGGCGTGCTATATTACCGCTTCAGTTTTTCTCTAACTTATTTTGTCGTTTATAGATATAAAACATTCTAAGAGGGAAAGAAATCCTTCATTTCCGGATCTCTAAGTTGCGGAGGGATTCAGCTTAGCGCAGAAATGGCAGTGTTGTCTTTGAGCCCTCGAATAACGGACCAACGGTTTCCATGATTCAAATTAGACGGATTTCAGGCGTTTTGCTCCTTTCTTTTCCGCTGATTCTTTTTCCGGTAACGACGGCAAGGGCCGATTTTGTCTGGTCGTCCGAAAAAGGCAGATTTGTAAGAGAAGGGGAGGAACTTGTCGGAAACGCCGACGAGCAGTACGCCTATGCAATGGGGTTTTACGAGAAGAAGAAATACGAGCAGGCCATTCAGCAGTTTCAGAAATTGGTAAAAGCCTATCCCAGTTCGAAAGTCGCTCCCGATGCGCAGTTTAAGCTCGGAGAACTTTACGAAGAATCGGGCGACTATTACAAGGCATTCCACGCCTATCAAAAAGTCATTTCTAATTACCCTCAAAGCGCGCAGGTGGAGACCGTGATCGAACGGCAGTTCCGGATCGGGAATCTTTTTCTTTCCGGGAAGCGCTCGAAATTTATGGGCATGCCCATTATGCCCGCTTTGCCCAAAGCGATCGAAGTCTTCGAACAGGTTGTGACCAATGCCCCTTTCGGGAAGTACGGGGATCAGGCCCTTTTTAAGCTGGGCACTGCCTACCGGAAGAGCGGAAATCTGAATAAGGCTCTCGAGACGTTTGAACGCCTCGCGGAAGATTATCCCGACAGTCAACTGGTCGCGGATGCCAAATTCCAGCTCGGAGAAATTTCGTTTCAAATGGCTAAAAATGTAAACCGAAGCGTGGAAGGCTTGGATCGGGCGGAAGCGCAGTTTAATTCGTTTATTCAGGAGTATCCGGATACTTCCGTGGCCGAAAAAGCCCGACAGCTCAAGCAAGCGATTGACGAAAAAAACGCCCAAAAGAATTTTGACATCGCCCAATACTACGAGAAGGAAAACCGCTTAGACAGCGCTTTGATTTACTACGAAGACATTGCCGCGCATTACCCGATGACTTCCTGGGGGAAGAAGGCAAAAGAGAAGATTTTGTTTTTCCAGGCTCCGGAAAAGTTTATCAAGGCGAAAGAAAAGGCGTTTCAGACGGAGCTGAGCCGTATTGAACAACGGATCAAAGACCTGAATGCACGGCTGTCCATTTTAGGGGAAGGAGAAAAAGAAGAACGAAAATCGGTTGAAGGACGTTTGAAGCAGTTGAAGAAAAAAGAAAGGCATCTGAAAGGAAGCTTGCACGATTTTGAAAAGCGGAAAGTATCGGATATCAAAAGGCGGTTCGAGTCGCTCAAAATAAAAGAACAGGAATTGGCCGAGAAGAAAAGGGCGCTTCAAGCGCGGAAAAAACAAATGCGCGGGAATCCGTCGGAAGATCTTGCGCGGTTTTTCCAGAGTTGGTCGGAATCTCTGGAGGCCGAAGAAGCGGCGCTTCAAAAAGAAAAAACGGAAGTGGAGCGAATCCGACGCGAATTGGGGATCCCGTCCGGGTTTTCGATCCCGTTTTTCCGGAGAGAGGATCCCTTCGAAAAGGCCCGGAGCGCTTATCTTCAGGATATCGCCAAACTGATCGAAGAATACCGGGCGGAGGAAATTCGGAGGGAGGATTTTGAGAGTGTTTTGAAGGAGGTCTCGGGGCAGGCGGAAACTTTCAAGGAAGAAGACATCGAGCTCATGGCGCAGAAAAAGGAATTTCAGGAGGCTTTGGAGGAGTCCGGAGGCGATCTCAAAAAGAAACAGCAGGCGTTGGAAGAACATGGGCGGCAGATCGATTCGCTGAAGAAAACTCTGGATGCTCGGGAGATCGATTTCCGGAAACAGGCCGAGGCAAACGGATGGACCGAATATCTTAGAGATGCCGGTAGCGGGGCCAGGGCTCCATTGAAGCTGGAAGGTTTGGATCGGAAGGGGCTCGAGGCAAAACTGGAGAAGACGAAACGAAAAGCGGAAAAACTCTCCGCCCGGATCGAAGAGAAGCGCCGTATTGTTGAGACTCTGCAGAAAGGGTTTTCGGAGGAGTTGGGAACGGTGCCGGTCGCGGGAGGATCCGCTCCGCAGGAGATCTCCGGAGAGGAAGGGATTGAGCGTCTTCCGGAGCAAATCCGTCTCAAGAAGAAAATGCGACTTACCGAGAGGGAAATCCGCTGGCGTTATGATGAGATTCGCGACCGGAACGGGGAGCGGCGGAACATGATCGATGAGCTGGAAAAAGTGATGAAGGAAACGGACGAAAAGCGGTGGGGGGGATTGGAGAAAACCGGGAAGATAGCCGCGGCGCCCGCCGTGGGAACTTATAAGTTTTTCAAGGCGTTTATTTTCGGCCTCACCCCTAAAGAGGAATCGGTCAGCCGACAGGCGGAGGAGATGACCAAGAAGGATACCGGTCAGGCTTCCGCGCGGATTCTGGAACTGAGGGAAAATATCGAAGTGGAAACGCTGTTGATCGAGGCCCGGACGAAAGAGGTTGATGAATTGAAGTCGGAATTCGAAAAGATGAAGGAAGAATCTTCGAAGTATGCGAATTTCTCGTACCGGACGATTTTTGTCGAATTGCCCGGCGTTTCTCTCCAGAAAATCGTCAAAACGGCCAAAGGTGTGTTTGTGAATACGGGACGGAGCGAAAAAGAAGCTTTGCAGAGCAATTTGGACAAAAGGAATGCGCGGCTGAAAAAACTTGAGGAGCGTTATGAGACTTTGCAGGAGCAAGTCAAGGCCCTTGAAGCCAAACTGACCGAAGTGAATGCCAATGAGACTGGCCGGCAGGAAACGGAAAAGGAGAACGGGCCGTCTCCCGAAGCGCAGGCTTTGCTGAAGGAGATCGAAGACCTGAAGGACAAGATTTCCGTGGAAGAGGCGTCCTTTGAGAAAGAACGGAAGACGCTTCGGAAGGAACTCCGGGATTTTTACGAACGCAATGTCAAGGGGCGCATGAAAGAGCGGTTTTCGACAACGGACCGTGACTTGGGGAAGCGAAAGGCGCTTTTTTCAAAAGAACGCGCCAAGGCGGAAAAAGAATTGAGGAAGGTGGTCGACGAGGAAAAGAAAATCGTGATCAAACACGAAAAACTCCTGATGAAGAGGCGTGAAGTCCTTAAGAAAAATATCGAGAGGCTTAAAAAGAAATCGGATTACCGTTACGAAATCCTGGAGAATGATCTTGAAGAGCTTTCCATCGATTTGAAGGCCGTTGTTTCCGAGAAAAACAAATTAATGCAGGAACGGGAGAGAATCCCCGCATTAGCCGGTCCGGCGGGGGAGCCTTCCGAACCGTAAGTCCGGGGTCGGATTTTGATGTTTCAAAATAAAGCACGAAAAGGGAGATCTGTTGTGAATATTTTAAAACGAGCGGTTTTTCTTGCTTTTCTGGTGATTTGGACCGGTTGCGGTTATACCAATAAAATTGTGCTGCCTTATGAGGGGGCGAAAACGATTGCCATTCCCATGTTCCGGAACTCGATTCCGCCGGAGAGCATGCTGACGTACATCGCGGGACTTGAGCCGGGCGTGACGCAGGCCGTCATTGACGAATTGGTCCGCGACGGCAATCTGAAAGTCGTGGACGAAAAAAACGCGGATCTTATCCTGAAAGGGGAATTGGCCCGCTTCGAACAGGAGGGGTTTCGGTTTAATCTTTACGAGCAGGTGGCGCAATACCGTCTTTTTATCGTGGTGAGACTGGAATTGATCGATGCCCGGACGAAGAAAGTTTACTGGAAAGAAAAGAATTTCACGGGAGAGACGGACTACTTTATCCAGGGCCCGAGGGCCATTTCACAGGAACAAGCGACGGAGAAAGCCATTGCCGATCTTGCCGAAAAGATAGCAAATCGGGTGGTCGAAGAGTGGTAAAAAAAGAAGCGCCTCAGGAGCGGGTTTTTTTTCTTGCGGGTGACCCTTTTCTGCGGGAAAAGAAACTCCTGGAGATTATCCGGAATGTTTCGGAAGAGACGCCGGAGATCCGAAACTATTATCCTTCCGATTTCGATCTTCCGAAATTCATCGAAGACGCGACTTCCTATTCTTTGTTTTCTCCCCGGAAAGTTCTCGTCGTCAAAGACGTGTCGGAGCTTTCATCGCGCGAGAAAGAACGGATTGCCGCGGCCCTGACGGGGATATCCCTTCAGAATATCATCGTGTTCGAAACCGACGAATTTCCCCGGAGGGATTCCAGGAGCGCTTCCGGTAAGGGGGAAGACAAGGGGAGTGACGTATTTTTTGAATGGATACGGTTTTACGGAAAATCTTTTTCATTGCAGGCAAGCCGGGAGGAAATGGCGTCTTATGCGAAGGGGCTTTTAAAGCAAAAAGGCCATGAAATATCCGGAGAAGCGCTGGAATTTCTGCTCGAACGGTCGGGAGGGAGTTTCCGGCTTCTAGCCGGCGCGTTGGAGAAATTGAGCCTAAGGGCCCGGAAAGAAGCAGTGTCTCCGGAGGAAGTCCTGAGTCTTTCGGAGAACGGCCAGACGTTCAATACCTTTGATCTCGTCCATGCCTTCAACGAGCGAAAGATTTCAAAAGCGCTCGGAATCTTGAGCCGTCTATTCGAAGAAGCCGGATCGAGGAAGGAAGAAGCGGCGCTGGGAATCATGGGCGCGCTTAATTACGGGCTCAAGGAGCGGTGGAAGCGGATCGGGCGGTCGCCGCTTCAGGATCGAAACGCCCGCGATGCCGAGAAACGTTTGAAGACCGCGGTTGAAGATCTCTTCCGCCTTAATTGGGGAATGAAGAGAGGCTCCGTCGATATTCGGCAGGGGTTGGAATCTTTCCTCGTAAAATTCGGGTGAACGGAATCCGTTTAAAGCTGAATTTTAGCTTTTTGCAGCAGACTCGTGATACGGGCTTTCTTCCGGTCGCTTCTTTTGCGGGGGACGATGCCGTTTGAGGCCGCTTTGTCGATTCTTTTGATCGTAAAACGGGCAAACTCTTTGGCTTTGGAAGGATCTTCCTTCACGAGGGTTCGCAGCTTTTTGACCAATGTATGAAGCTCTGAAATAGCGGCTTGATTGCGCAATCTTTTCTTCTTGTCGGCACGGATATGTTTTGCGGCCGAATGTGTAATAGGCATAGCTTGAATCTCCTTCCCGATTTAGGGGGCGTAATTTAACACACGAGGGGCGTGTTGTCAACATGGCAGAAACGGAAGCCAAGCGGGTTTTGATGCGATCGGCCGGGTTGATCGGCTTTCTGACGCTGGTGAGCCGCATCAGCGGGATGGTCCGGGACGTTGTGAGCGCAAGAATGTTCGGGACGGGGCGGATTTGGGACGCTTTCCTCTATGCGTTTATGATCCCCAATTTTTTGCGAAGATTGGTCGGAGAAGGGGCGCTGGCCAACGCGTTTATCCCGATTTATACGCAGGTGCTCAAGGAGCAGGGGCAGGAGGAAGCGGACAAGATCGGGAATATCGTTTCCACCATCCTGCTGTTCGGACTCGGGATTCTTTCCGTGATTTTTCTGCTTGCCGCCCATTTTTCGCTTCTTTACCTGAACCTTCCGGAAAAAATGTGCCTGGTCATCAAATTTCTCAAAGTCCTTTTTCCTTACGTGATATTCCTCGCTCAGGTGGCTTTATTTATGGGGATTCTGCATTCGCATAAAAAATTTCTTTTTCCCGCACTGTCCCCCGTTATCCTGAATCTGGCCTGGATTCTGACCGTGATGGCGGTCTGCCCGTTTGTGGGAAAAACGCTCGAAGCGAAGGCGAATGCGCTGGCCGTGGGGATTTTTTTATCGGGATTTCTCCAGGTTCTGCTTCACTTTTTCCCTCTTTCCAGGATTCGGTACCGGTTCCGGATGTCGTTCCGGTTTTTTCATCCCGCCGTGAAGCGTATTTTCAAATTGATCCTCCCGTCCGTGATGACGTTTGCCGTGATGCAGATCAGCCTGCTCATTGATTCGACGCTCGCATTCTGGGTCGGGGACGGGGCGAATTCGGCTCTTTGGTACGGGAACCGTCTGATGCAGTTCCCTCTGGCCCTGTTCGGGATCGCGCTCGGTACCGCCCTGCTGCCCGCTTTTTCGGAACACGCGGTGGACAAGAATCACGGAGCGATTCGGGAGACGCTTTCGTTTTCGCTCCGGATGATTTTTGCGATCGTGATTCCGGCATCGGTCGGGCTTATTTTCCTGCGAACGCCGGTGATTCAAGTCTTGTTCGAACGGGGGAAATTTGACGCGGTCTCCACTTTGAGGACCGCGAATGTGGTGTTTTGCTATACGCTCGGGCTTTTCGCGTTTGCGGGACAAAAGATCTTCTCATCCGCGTTTTACGGGGTTCAGGATACCCGGACGCCGTTTAAGATTTCCTGCATCGCGATCGGATGCAACATTGTCCTGAATCTGATTCTGATGTGGCCGCTCCGGGAAGCGGGGCTGGCCCTTTCCACGTCGCTGAGCGGGATTCTGAGTTTTTTTCTGTTGGCCACCCGTTTTGAGAGACATGTCCCGGGGGTCGGGTACGGGGAAGTTTTCAGGACTTTCGCGAAAATCCTTTCCGTGAGCCTTTTAATGGGGGCTTTGTCGCTTTGGCTGTATCATCATTTGCATTTCGGCTTTCTCCCTCCCGAATTGGGCCGGATTATCTCATTATCCTGCGCGATCGTCGTCGGCATTGCCGGTTATGCGGGCGTGGGACTGATGGTGGGGATAAGGGAAATCCGGGATATCCCGCGTAATTTCATTTAAGGGCCTAGAAACCATGTTGCGGATGCAATCTTCGGACTGGCTTGGATTTTTCTATGGATGTTGCAAAGAGGCTTAAAGAACTTCCCGCACGTCCCGGCGTTTATTTGATGAAAAACCGGGAGGGAGACATCCTGTACATCGGAAAAGCACTCAACCTCCGGGGCCGTGTCTCTTCCTATTTCAGGACGAAAGGCCTTCCGCCCAAAGTCGCGGCCTTGGTCGGAAAGATTTCCGACATTGATTTTATCGAGACCCCGACCGAAATGGACGCGCTCCTGCTCGAAGCCCGGCTGATCCGGAAATTTTCTCCCCGCTACAATACGCTTGCCAAGGATGATAAATCGTTTCCGCTGGTCCGCATCACGGGAGACCGGTTTCCGAGGATTGAGATCACGAGGAGGAAGGAAGACCGGAAATCCGTTTATTACGGTCCGTTTACCGATGCCAGACTTTTGCGGGAGGCGGTCCGGATGATCAACAGGATTTTCCCCCTGAGGAAATGCCGGACCCTTCCGAAGAGGGCTTGCCTTTACTACGACATCGGGCAGTGCCTTGCCCCCTGCATTCAGCCGGAGGTGAAAGGCGAATATGACCGCCTGCTGCGGGAGGTGAAGGAGTTTATCGGCGGGGGGAAGAAAACGATGATGCAGTATCTGACCGAGAAGATGGAAGAAGCCGCCCGTCGCCTGGCTTTCGAAGAAGCCCAGTTTTTCAAAGAGCAAATCCAGGCCCTCGGGAATCTCAGAAAGAAAAGGTTTTTCCGAAGCCGCGAAATCTCCGGAGTGACGATGTCCGCGACGGCCGAGCTCAGAAAAATCCTCAAACTCAAGCGATTTCCCGAGAGGATCGTCTGCTTTGATGTCTCGAATATTTCGGGAGAGGATGCGGTCGCTTCCCGGGTCAGTTTTTACTATGAGATGCCCGACAAGAATGAATATCGACGATACCGGATCCGGACGGTTTCGGGATCCGACGATTACTCGATGATCGGAGAAGCGCTGAGAAGAATGCTGAATGCCGTCCGCGAGGGGCGGGAGCAGGTCGTCCCGGATTTGATCATGATCGACGGAGGGAAAGGACATTACGGCAGGGCCCGGCAGATTCTCGATCGGGAGGGGTACGCCGAAATCCCCGTCATTTCCATCGCAAAGCAATTCGAGCTGGTTTTTACGGGGCATTCGGAAAGTCCTCTGGTTTTGCCCGGGGATTCCAAGGCCTTGCATCTGCTGCAGCGGATTCGCGACGAGGCGCATCGCTTTGCGATTTCCTATCACCGGAAGCTTCACGGAAAACGGGTGTTTCGGTCCCTGCTGGATGAAATCGAAGGCGTCGGGGAGAAACGGAAGAGACGTCTGCTTCGTCATTTTGAATCGGTCGAAGCCTTAAAACAAGCGCCGGCGGATGAAATTGCCGCGCTTCCCGGCATGAATCTTTCCGTTGCCCTGAAAATCCTGCGGCGTTTAGGCGCAGCGGATGCGCCTATTTGACAAGCCGAATGGATACTGTTATAGTGAATCCCCGTTTTTCGCTTTCCATGAAACTTTCATCATAAGGGGAATATTTTGGAAAATCTGAATTTAAGCGAGTTGAGGAAAAAGCTGGAAGAGATAGAGGTGAAACTCGGCGACCTCGGGAGGCACCTTTGACCTCACCGGCAAGGAACAGGAAATTGCTTCGCTCAACCAACGAATGGCCGAAAGCGGTTTCTGGGACAATCAGACCGTCGTCAAAGAGACCGTTGCCCGCCTGAAACAACTCAAGCCCGTGGTGGAAACCTGGAAGAAATGCCGCTCGGATTTTGATCATCTCAAGGAATTTACGGCGCTGATTACCGACGAGAAGGACGGGTCCCTGCCGGAACTCCGCACCGAAATCGGGAAACTGGTCCATGAAGTGGACACGCTTGAGTTTACCCGGATTTTTTCCGAACCCGAAGACGCTTTTGGTGCGATTCTGAGTATTAATGCCGGCGCGGGAGGAACCGAATCGTGTGATTGGGCTAGCATGCTGTTCCGGATGTATATGCGCTGGGCGGAGAAACAGGGGTTTGAGACCGAAATGGTGGACCTTCTGCAGGGGGAAGAAGCGGGGATCAAGAATGTGACGTTTTGCGTGCACGGACCGTATGCTTTCGGCTACCTGAAGGCGGAATGCGGGGTGCATCGATTGGTTCGTATTTCTCCTTTTGACGCGAATAAGCGCAGGCATACTTCGTTTGCGTCGGTAGATGCGATCGCGGAAGTGGAAGACGACGTTGATATCGAGATCAAAGACGAAGACCTCAAAATCGATACCTTTCGCGCGGGGGGAGCCGGCGGGCAGCATGTGAACAAGACGGAAAGCGCGATTCGAATCACTCATATTCCAACCGGCATTATCGCGCAGTGCCAGAACGAGCGCTCACAATACAAGAACAAGCAAATGGCGCTTAAAATCCTGAAATCCCGCCTTTACGAGAAGAAGAAGAAGGAGGAAAGCGAAAAGACGCTCCAGAAATACGGGGAGAAAAAAGAAATCGCCTGGGGATCTCAAATTCGCTCCTATGTGTTTCATCCGTACACGATGGTCAAGGATCACCGCACCGATTACGAGACCTCCAGCGGGGCGGATGTGATGGACGGCGATGTGGATGCCTTCATGCAGGCTTACCTCAAGCAGAATATGCAGAAACTCTAGCCATGCTCAAATATATAGTCAAAAAAATTCTGGGAACTCAAAACGAACGTCGGCTTAAGAAACTCTGGCCGGTCGTTCATGCGATTAACGGTCTGGAATCTTCCGTTCAAGCGCTTTCCGATGCCGCGCTTCGGGCGAAAACGGATGAATTCAGGGCGCGCCTGAAGGATGGCGCGACGCTCGACGACATCTTGCCTGAGGTGTTCGCGGTGGTGCGGGAGGCCGGACGGCGGGTTTTGAAAATGAGGCATTTTGACGTTCAGCTGCTGGGAGGCATCATTCTGCACAAGGGAATTATCGCCGAAATGGCGACGGGAGAAGGGAAAACCCTGGTGGGGACGCTTCCGGTTTATCTGAACGCGCTCCCGGGAGACGGGGTCCATGTCGTGACGGTGAACGATTACCTGGCCCGGCGTGACCGTCAGTGGATGGGACCGCTGTATGAATTTCTCGGGCTTACGATCGGGGTGATTCAGCATGACATGGAATACGAGGACCGGAAAAAGGCCTACGCCTGCGACATCACTTACGGCACGAACAATGAATTCGGATTCGATTATTTGCGCGACAATATGGCCGTATCGCTCGAGGGACGGGTTCAGGGGAAATTGAATTACGCGATTGTCGACGAGGTTGACAGTATTCTGATCGACGAAGCGCGGACGCCTCTGATTATTTCGGGGCCGGCCGAGGAATCTACCGACAAGTACGTGAAGGCCCGGAGGGCCGCGATGTCGATGAAAGGTTACCGGATCGCAAAGGAGGAGGTCGACCCCGAGTGGAAAGAGAAGATGGAGGAAATCAAAAAGTCCTGCGATTATGTCGCCAACGAAAAGGCGAAGACGATTCTTCTGACGGAGGACGGGGAGACCAAAGGGGCGAAGGCGATGGGGGTCGAAAGCCTTCATGACCTGAAAACGATCGACGAGCGGCATCAGATTATCACCGCGCTCCGGGCGAAGGAGTTTTTCACGCTGGACGTCGATTATGTCATCAAAGAAGGCAAGGTGATTATTGTCGACGAATTTACGGGCCGGCTGATGCCGGGGCGGCGGTTTTCCGACGGGCTCCATCAGGCGTTGGAGGCGAAGGAAAATGTGAAAATCGAGCGGGAAAATCAGACGCTCGCGACGATCACGTTTCAAAATTACTTCCGAATGTATAAAAAATTGGCCGGGATGACGGGGACTGCGGAGACGGAAGCCGTTGAATTTGAGAAAATCTACAAGCTGGAGGTCGCGGTGATCCCTACCAACAGACCGTTGATTCGGCGCAACGATCCGGATTGCATCTACCGGACGGAGAAAGAGAAATTCAACGCCGTGGTGAGCGAGATCGTTGACCTGCACAAGTCCGGAAGGCCGGTGCTGGTGGGAACCACATCGATCGAAAAATCCGAGCGGCTGCACAAGATGCTGGAGCGCCTTAATTTCCCGCATACCGTTTTGAACGCGAAATATCACGAGAAGGAGGCCGAGATTGTCTCGAGGGCGGGACAGGAAAGCGCCATCACGATTGCGACGAATATGGCGGGTCGGGGGACGGATATCCTGCTGGGGAGCGGCGTGGCTGAGAAAGGCGGACTGCATGTGATCGGCACGGAAAGGCATGAGGCGCGCCGGATTGACAACCAGCTCCGGGGCCGCGCGGGACGGCAGGGCGATCCGGGCTCATCTAAATTTTTCCTTTCGCTGGAAGATGACCTGATGCGCCTGTTCGGGTCGGACCGTATTTCCGGACTCATGCAGAAAATGGGCATGGAAGAAGGCCAGGAAATTCAGCATCCCCTCGTGACCAAAGCGATCGCCACCGCTCAGAAACGCGTGGAAGGACATAATTTCGAAATCCGGAAACACTTGCTTGAATACGACGACGTGATGAACCGCCAGAGGGAGATTATTTACGACGAGCGGAAATCGGTTCTGGAGGGGAAAGATTTGGGCCGTCATTTTCTGGATATGGCGGAAGATGTGATCGAAATCATTCTTTCAAGGAACACGGATTCGATCGAGCAGGATCCCGATCAGGCGCGGGAGACCCTGCTTTCGGAATTCCGGAGCAAGTTCGGTGTTTCGCTCGAAAAACTTCTGGCCGAGATCACGGGTCTGAAGGACCTCGAGATCCTGAAAGAGGATATTTTTGAGGAGATCGGAAAGGCCTATGCGGAGAAAGAATCAAGGCTCGGGAAGGAGCTGATGCTCTATCTGATCCAGTCGGTTTTGCTGCAGATTATCGACGCGAAATGGAAGGAGCATCTGCGCAGCCTGGACGAATTGCGGGAGGGAATTCATCTCAGGGCTTACGGGCAAACCGATCCGCTGGTGGAGTACAAGCGGGAGGCTTTTGAAATGTTTGAAACCATGACGGACGCGATCAAGGAAGACGCCGTCGATTTTATTTTCAAGGCGGAAGCCGTGCGGCAGGAGAAGATTCATACCGTGTTTGATTCCATTCAGCAGGAATTTCTTCATCCGGAGGCGGGGGAGACATCTAAAAGCGCCTTTGAACAAAAGCAGTCTTCCGAAGCGTCTTCGCCCGCCGGAAACGTTTCACCGGCTTCGGGATTGTTACCGAAATCGGGAGGCAGTGCCGTGGCGCAGGAGACGTATCGCCGGAAAGAGGCGAAAGTCGGGAGGAACGATCCCTGTCCCTGTGGGAGCGGGAAGAAATACAAAAAATGCTGCGGAAGCTGAGGGAGGAACGGTATTTATTTTTTTCGCTCAGAGGAATTCGAGGGAAGGTCTTTGCGGTTTTTTTTCTGAAATCCCGGCGGATTTCATTCGCTTCAAAAAATAAACGCCGTATTTTTGAGGATGCGGAAGAAGTCTAAGAACGATAAATCCAATCCGGCACCGGGGCCGGTGCGACACGATTCATAGGTAAGAGAGAAGACAAGAAATGAAGTGGAAGCGGCTGGTTTTTCTTTCGGTTTTTCTGCAAATGATCGCGTTTCCCCGCTTTGATCTGAGCTGGTTTGCCTGGGTTTCGCTCGTCCCTCTTCTGATCGCGATTCAAAAATCAAGAAACATCAGGAACGCCTTCAAAATCTCTTGTTTTTGCGGATTTTTTTTCTTTTTGGGATCGATCTTCTGGCTGCGATATGTGACCTGGGCCGGGTTCCTGCTTTTGTGCTTGTACCAAGCCGTTTTCTTCGGTCTTTTCGGAATGTCCGTTAAATTTTTTATGGAGATAAGAAAGCGTTTTTTCTTTTTTCTTCTCGCAATCATTCCGGCTTTGTGGACCGTTTCGGAATGGATCCGTGCCGAGATTCCCGTCATGGGCTTCGGATGGAATTTGCTTGCGTATTCCCAGGCCGGGAATTTATGGGTAATCCAATCGGCGAAATGGATCGGGGCGTACGGCATTTCTTTTCTTGTCGCTTTCATCAATGCGGGCGTTTTCCTGATACTCCGGACGGGCGAGAGAAACCGGAAAATCGGGATTGCGGCGATTTGTTTCAGCGTCTTTGCGTTGAACCTCGTATACGGGTTCCGGGAATGCCGAAATGACCGGGGGCCGTCAGGCCCCATTCTCCGGGTCGCCGTTGTTCAGGGCAATATCGATCAGGAGGAGAAATGGGATGCGGGATTGAGAGGATTGATTCTTGAGAAGTACCTGAAACTGACCGAATTGGCCAGTTTTGACGATCCGGACCTGACGATATGGCCGGAAGCGGCGTATCCCGGTTTTTTTAACGAGGATTATTCCGTTTCTCCGGTCCGTTTTTTGGCGGAGCAGTTGAAACAGCCTTTGCTGCTGGGAAGCCCTCACCGGGAAGGTGTGGGCTTGTACATGAATAGCGTTTATCTCCTCTCTGCTGAGGGGGAATTGAAGGCCCGCTACGACAAAATTCATCTGGTTCCGTTCGGGGAATATATTCCGTTTAAACCGTTCCTCTCGTTTCTGGAGCCGTACGCATACGCTCTGGGGGTGAGCGATTTTACGGCCGGAAAAGACTTTACCATTTTTGAACTGCCTTCCCCGGAAAATGGTCCGGCGGTCCGTTTGGGGACGCTGATTTGTTTCGAAGACGTTGTTCCGGAACTTGCGCGGAAATTCGTGCGCAGGGGGGCTCAGGCTCTGGTGGTTCTGACCAACGACGCGTGGTTCGGAAAAACGGCGGCTCCTTACCAGCACCTGCAGGCTTCCGTTTTCCGGGCCGTGGAGAATTCCGTTCCCGTGATCCGGGCCGCAAACGTCGGGGTTTCCGGCTTTATCTCCTCAAAGGGAAAGGTCGAGGACCGGGTGAAAAATGAGCGGGCTTATGATACGTGGATTACGGGGGTGCTGATTCGGCCGGTTTCTTTCGGGGATTTGCCCGGGACGTTTTACCGGAAAGTGGGATTTCTTTTTCCGCAAATCTGCCTTGCGGGGCTTTTTCCAGCCGCTTTTTGGGTCTGGTTGGGAAGGAAACGTAAGCGCTCCGTTTAATTCGAGCGATTTTCGCCGCGTTTTTCGGATTTCCATTGATACGGTCTTGCCTTCGCTGAATAGGGAAAACACCGTGTGAGCTCAATTAATTAATTGGCGGTTACATAGAGATGTTGATATAATTTCTTTTTAAATGATCTCTATACCATGCAGAAGCGCCTAATCGATCTCATGTCTAATTTTTTCTACCGCCCGACCACACTCAGAACGCTGGCTTCTCTGGTTCTGATCTCTTTTTCTTTTCTTTTCATTCTCCCTCCCGGGATGTTCGGGGTCCATTATGCTTTTGCGAGAAACCGTCCGGACACCGAAGAGATACAAACGTCTTCTGGAGCCCGCGAGGCATTCCCTCCCGTTTTGCTCGCGGCGCCCGGGAAGTTCAACCCGGTTTTGGAAGCGCACGGGTTTGATACTCAGATGGGCGAAAATTATCCTTTGGGGCTTGCGCTGGCGATGGTTTTTCTTGAAGCCGCTAAACGGGGGCTTGAAGACGAAGAACTCAAAAGTCTGGCTGAAGACATGCGGATCCATGCTTCTACCGTGTCCTCCCTGGCGAATATCGCCTACGAAGCTCAAGTGAATGCGGATGTTTTAATTGCGGAAAACAATCCTCCCGACGTTGCGGTATTGGAAAAGGAATTCTCCGATCCCGGGTTGAGGGAAATCATTCTGAAAGACTCCCAGTTTACGGGAGATTCGCTTTATCTGATGGCGTTTGTTTTTATCCTTTACGGTTTTTCCAGTGATCAGGTCGAGCGGATTTTGGGAAGCGCCGGTATTGATTTTGAGGCTTTTTACAGTCAGCTCGGCGTGGCTCAACGTTTTTTGGAGATGGCGTATATGCTGCCGCTTCCTAAAAATCTGGGTTTCCGGAGGGCCGATGCGGTTTTGCCGTTGGCGGAGGAAAAAACGGCCGCTGAAACGGAATCCGGGGCTATGTCTGAGAAAGAAACGCCGCGAGCCGAGTGGGAAGTGAGGGAAAATGCGGTTGCCGAAAACAGAGACCCGAGCGAGGAGATTCTCGATCGGATCAGGAAAGACATGGAAAAGGTCAACTCCCGCCTGATTACCCTGAATCACAGCAGCCGGATCGATGTGGAGAAAGCCATTCGCTACTTGGAGAAAAAAACGTCCAAGATTTCCGCTCAATTGGACCAAATGACTTCTGCCGGCGTCAGCCCTTCGGTCGAATTGCGGAAACAGAGGGTTTTCGAGATGCTGACCGGTCTTGAGAACAAGAAAGAGGAATTGCGTTCCGAAGCGGAAAGACTGAAGGCGGAAGGAGGTGCTCAAGAGGAGGAAGCGACCGGTGAAGGGCTTTCGGTCGAAGAGCTGCTGGACGCCAAGGATGAATTGCTCTTTAAAATTCAAAATACTGACAAGAACAACTTGGATGCGGTCGAGGGGCTGACCCAATACCTTGAGAACGAGATCCGGAATTTGCAGGAATTGGCTTCCCGTTCGGATGTCTCAACGGAAAGCGTCATCCGGGCGATTACTGCCGAGTTGACTTCCGAATTGAAACGCTTGATCGGCATTAAAAATGCTTTGATTTCAGGACAGGTCCAGGGGCAGACGAGGAGCAATGCTCCGGCATCGGAAGAGAAAGCTTCTCAGCTGGTTGAGAGCGGAAAATCCGAAAAGCCGGCAACTGTGCCGCCGGAAAAACAAAAGTCTCCCGAAACGGAACAGGAATCGGAAGAAATGAAGGAGATCCGGCGTCGGGTTGAAGTCGTCCTTTCGGATGTCCGGCAGAAGGTCTCGGCGTTGGATGAGCAGTTGAGCGGCGTTTCGGCGGAGGATGAAAACGCGCTGGAAGAAAATATCCGGAACGTGGATTCCATGATTCAGGAAATTCAGCGGCAATGGGAGCTCATCCCCGGAGGGTTCGGGGAGGCCATTGAGACGCAAAAAGGGGAGATTCAGAAATACCTCGGGATTCTCCGTCAGCGGGGTGATGATCTGAAAGAAACACTTGGCGCGCTAAGGGAAGTCCGCGAAGAAGAATATGCTTCTGCGGAGAAAACCGTTGAGCAGATCAATATGACTTTCGAAGGGCTTTGCGGCGAATTGGAAACGGTTCCGCAGAATTCCGCGGCTTTAGACGCGAAAATCGAAGAGATCGTTTCCCTGAACAATGAATTTTCGAAAAAGGCGGAAGACCTTCTTAACTCGACCCGGGATATTCGAATTGAAGGTTTTCAGAAAAGAATTCAGAGCATGGTGCAGAATTTGGATATGCGCCGGGAGGAACTTGAGTTAAAGCGGAAAGAGCTTTTAGAAAAAGCCGCTGCGGAAAAGGCAGCCGCAGAGAAGGCCGAAGCGGAGCGCATTGCGAAACAGGCTGAGGCTGAGCGGCAGGCCGCTGCGGAGAAAGCCGCTGCGGAAAAGGCAGCCGCAGAGAGGGCCCAAGCGGAGCGCATTGCGAAACAGGCTGAGGCTGAACGGCAGGCCGCTGCGGAGAAAGCCGCTGCGGAAAAGGCAGCCGCAGAGAGAGACGAAGCAGAGCGCATTGCGAAACAGGCTGAGGCCGAACGGCAGGCCGTTGCGGAAAAAGCAGCTGCTGAGAAAGACGAAGCTCAAAGAATAGCCAGAAAAGCGGAGCATGCGAGACGCTTGGCTGACGAGAAAGCCGAGCTCGAAGAGAAAACCGGCGGGAAAAAAGAACGGCCGAGCACCGCCGTGTTGGTGAGGGAAGAAGAGGAAATTTGCAAGGCTCTTTACGATAAAGTGACCGCGGAATTGCAACGGCTTGAATCGCTTCATCCGTCCGTTAGAACGAAAGGCGCGGAAGAACTGGAATCTTACCTCGAGGCCATTCGCGAGAAAAAAGAATCATTTCTTGAAGAATACAATCTCCTTCCGAATTCGACCGGGGCGGTTTCCATCATTCGAATGGAAGAAAGCTTGGCCGATATGCTCGAAGAGATGGGGAGTTTCGAAGTTCAGGTTGCCGAACGGCTTCGCGTACTTCAGTTGAGGGAAAAACGGGTCCGGGACGAGGAACAGGCTTCGTTGGAGGAAATAGAAACTTTTGAAAGAAGCTTCCGGAGCGAGATTTCGCGGACGGGGGCTCAAGCGGATGTTGCCCGGATTGAGTATTTTGAAAAACAGTTAAGGGAATTTCTGCAGGATGCCGGGGATCAAGTCGCCGCCATGAGTTTTCCGGACCTGAAGCAGAAATGCGAGGGGATTCTTGCCGGATTGCAAGCGGAAGGGGTACGGCTGGAAGCCCAAAAAAACGATTTGCTGAAAAAACAGGAAGAAGCCGATGCCCGTCAACTTTTGGAACAGGAGAAAACACGGGCCGAGGCGTTTCGAAAGCGGTTGGAAGGGATCCTGGGCACGGATCTTCAAGCTTTGGAAGGTGCCGATTCCGAAATCCGGCAGATGATTTCCGGTTTTAAAACGGGTTCGGAGGGGTTAGCGGACCAATTTTTGTCCGGTGAAATAAAGTCCTGCCGTCTTGAATTGTCGGAACTGGCGCGGGAATTTGAGTCGGAGCGGGGGAAATTGGAAGACCGGATCCGGCAATTGAAAATCGTTGAACGCGAGGAAGCCGGCGTCGCCCGCAAGTGTCTGGATGAATGGAGCGAGACACAACGGCAGTTGTTCGCGGAGACGGAAGGTCTCGGGGATCAACTTTCCCTGATCGAAGAGACAAGGGCCAAAATAGCGGGGTTGAGCGAAACACTGTCGACCCAGATGAAAGGACTGCTCAACACAACGGGGTCTGAGCAAGTCGAGGAGATTCGGCAGGGGCTTTCTTCCATTGCGGATCAGCTGAGCGAGGAGGATCAAGCTTTGCTGAAAAAACGAAACCGGTTGATCCGAATCGGAGAGGAGCGTGCCGCACAGGGGCTTTACGGGGAAGTCGAGAAAGCCTTGAGTGACTTTAAAGCCGCTTTTTCACAGTCCGAACGGCTTTCTTCGCGCGAGTTGGGGGAGACGTCCAAAACGCTTGAAGACCGGATAGCCGAATTACGGGATTCCTCCCAAAAGCTTGAGAACACCGTGCAGTCTGCGGGAGTTTCTTTCCTTCAGTCCAAAATTGCCAACACACTGAATGCACTTGAGGAATTGGAGGGGAGATTCCGTGAGCGTTTTGCGGAAGTGAACCGGAAGGAAAAAGACAGGGAAAACGAGGAAGCGGTTGCGCGCGGGGTGCAAGAAAAACTGGATGCAACGGCCGATCGGTTACGGGCTTCATTGGCGAAAATTTCCGGTGAAGATCTGCCGGCGATCGAATCTCTCCTTCAGGATGTTTCGGAGAACCTGAAGGTGTTTGACGGGGAGTCCCGGCGTCTTCCGGATACGACGGATTCACCGATAGTGAAAGATCTCAAGACCCGAATTCTTTCCCTTCTGGGAGAATTGGAAAATTTTGAAGGGCAGCTTACCGCCGAGCGTCAATCGATTCTGAAAATTGAAGAGCAAAGGACTGCCGATGAAAGCGCCGCGCGCGCTTTGAAGGAAAAACTTGGCGGATTGTGTGCGTCGGTTACAAAAGATGCCGGCGGCCTGGGGGCGATGACGGCGAGTGAAATTTCAGAGAAATGGAATGCTCTGAAAGAGCAAACGGAGGCATGCGAAAAGACATACGGAGGATTGACCAACGCCACGCTTTCCGAATCCGTTAGTCGACTCAGCGAAGAATGCGCGGGATTGCTCGAACGGCTTACCGGTTACGAAAAGGTTTTTTCGGACGCTTTCGGCGAAGCGCAAAAGCGGGCGGAAAAACGCCGTCAGGAAGAATCGGCGGCACGGGAACTGTATGAAAGGATCCGAAAGGACGCCGGCGATACGGAAAGCGAATTGCCGGAATTGAACGGATGGAACTCTTCCGAAATCGAGAATTTTCTTTCCGGTCTGAAAAAGCGGACCGAGGATTTTGGCCGGGAATATCAGGGGATTGAAAATACGACGAATTCGGGTGCGATTGAAGAGCGGATCCCGCTGATTGCGGAATGCCTGGAGCGGCTCATGGAATGCGAGAAGAAGGCATCCGGGGTTCTGAGCGGGGTTTTACAGGCGGAGCAGATCCGACGGCAGAGAGAAGCGGAGGCCGCCGGCTTGTGCGGTCAGATTCAGACGGCGATAGACGAAACCGACAGAGAGCAAAAACGGCTCGGCGAAAACGATCCTGTCGCGGTTCGGAATTTCATTGAAAGCCTACGCACGCGCCTCGAGACCTTTCGGAACGCAGTGGCGGGTTTGAAGGGGGGAGAGACCTCTTCAGTCATCGAGCAATCCGTGTCCCAAGCCGAGCGGTTGCTGCCTTTGCTTGAAGAAGCGGGAAAACCGGCCCGGGAGAAACTTCGGATTGCCGAAGTCCGCGAGAAGCAAAGGCAGAAGGAAGAAAGTACCGTAGGCGCTTTGAAAGAAAGGATCGAAAAGGATTTAAACGGATTCCGGGCGGAATTTAACGCGCGGGATGCTCAAAACGGGAATGCGATCGAAGATTTTCTGAAACGGCTGGGAGAAAGTCTCGGGATTCACGGAAGGGAGTATGAAGCCATTCAGAACACGACGGGATCGAGGTTCATTGCCCAGTCGAGCCGGGAGATCTGGGAACTTCTGGATGAACTCGAGCGGATGGGACAGGAGGCGGAAAAGGATCTGGAGGCCATCCGGAAAACGGAAGCCCTTCGAAGCGAGGAGGAACTCCTCGCGCGTGATCTGCTGGAACGGATTGTCAAAACGCGGGAAATGGCGAACGCGAAGATTTCAAGTTTTGCGGGGACGGCTTCCCGCGATATCGAACTTTCACTTTCGGATATGGAAGCGAGCATCGGCCGTTACGGGGAGGAGCTTCGGGGACTGAAAAACACGACGAGCTCCCAGGAGATTTCTCGTGAAGCTTCGGAGGCCGGAAAGACACTGGATGCGCTACGCGGGCTGGCCGGGGAAGGCAGGAAAATTCTGGCGGCGGCAAAAAATTCGGAGGCGAAGAGGGAAGAAGAAAAACAATCGGCGCGGGATTTTGCCGACCGGGTGAAGAAGGCTTTGGAAATTTTCAGAGGGGAGAGCAAGACTTTAACCGGAAGCAGTTCCGATTCAATCGAAGTTTTTCTCGAAGGGATGAGAGGGAAAATTTCCGCTTATAAAGACGAAATGGGGTGTATTGTCAACACAACGGGTTCGGAAGCGGTGACGCGGATGATTGCCGAGGCGGGGCAGAGGATTGAGGAGATACAAGCCCTTGTCGGGGAAGGAGAGCAAGTCCTTGCCGGGGTGAAGGCCCGCGAGGATCTTCGATCGGCCGAGGAAAAAGCTTCAAAGGATTTAGCGGGAGAGATCGAACGGGAAATCGGAGGGTTGAACTCGGCGCTCGGATCTTTGAGCGGCCAAAATGCGCGTGAGGCCCGTGATTTTCTTGATGCCCTGGAGGGGAGGATTTCCGGATGGGAGAGCGAATTCCAGGGGTTGAAAAACACCTTCGGATCGGAAGAGGTTGAGCGATTCAACCGGAAGATCGCTGAATCGCTGGAGAATCTGCAGGGACTGCAGTCGAAAGCAGAGAATATTTACAAGGGAATTGAGGAGCTGGAGCAAAGAAGGCTTAATGAAGAAGCTTCTACCGAGCGTTTGGAAAGGTTAATCGGAAAGGAAAAGGAAGCGTTAAAGGAAAAGATGGCCGTGTTTGGGACAAAGGGCTTGGGGATAGCGGAAAAAGAAACGGAAGATTTGAAAGGAGCAATCCTGAATTATGAAGCGGAATACGGCGGGCTTCAGAATACGGCGGGATCGGAAAAAGTTTCCGGGGCGTTGCGAAGGATTCAGGAGTCGATGGAAAATCTCAAAGGGGCTGAGATTGAAATGGAGCGAAGATTGGATGACCTGAGGGCCCGGGAAGAAATCCGGCTTGAGGAGAATCGCCTCGCCGAAGGATTGAGGAAACGCGTGGAGCGTGAAGTGGGGAATGCGGGTGCGGAATTTGCGGAATTGAAGGGGAAACCCGCGGCGGAGTTGGGCGAGTATTTGGATGGTTTCCGGAAGCAGCTGCGGGCTTACGAAGCGGAATACGGAGGACTTCAAAATTCATCCGGTTCTCCGGAAGTCGATCGCGCGGCAATAGAGATCTCGGAATTTCTTGCGGAATTGCAGGATGTGGAAACGGAAGCTTCGAGATTATTGGATGAGGCGAAGGAGTCGGAGGCGAGGGGGATTCGCGAAGCAGACGATGCGAAGCTGTTTTTGGAGAAAGTCTCCGGCGACTTGAGCGGGATGCAAGCCGGCGCGGGAGAGTTGGAAGGAAAATCTTCGGATGAAATCGAGGGGGTTCTCACCGACTTGGGGCAACGGCTTGCGGAATATGAAACCGAACGGAACGGGCTGGCGAACACGACGGGCTCGGAGACGGTAACTCGGATGTTGGTAGAAGCGGATCAAGTGATGGAAGAACTCAAAGGCTTCCGGCTGGACATTGCCGAATTTTTGAAAAGCGTCAGGGGGTTTGAGTCCCGGAGAAATGAAGAAGAACGGATTGCGAAGAATTTTTACGATAAGGTCGCGAAAGATTTGACGGCTTTGGGCGTCGAGTGCCGGGGTTTGGAGGGAAAAGATCCGGCCGGGATGGAAGCCGGGATTCAAGCGCTTGAATCCCGGATGGACGGAATCGTCCGGGAATTTTCCGGGCTATCCAATACGACGGGATCCGGTCAGATTGCCGAAATCGGGAGTCATGTCGGTGACATGTTGAACGAAACAAAAAACATGATCAACGAAGAGAAGGAGATTTTAAAGGAAAAAATCGCTGTTGAAGCCCGGCGGCAGGAGGAAGTAGCGGCCGTGAAGCAGGTGCTGGCCGGATTGGAAGAGACACTGGGGATTATCGCAAAGGATTTTGAAGGGCTGGAGCGGAGGAGTTCGGCGGAAGTGGGGAATCTGGCGGGAAATCTGGGATCGGAGGCCCGGAAATATGAGGCCTTAGCGGCGGCCTTGAAGAACACGACGGGAGATCCCGAAATTTCGGGCGAGATGGAGCGTGTGGGGAATTTGCTGGAAGATTTGAAGCGGCGCAAAACGGAAGCGGATGAGGTCTTGGATCAGGTGCGGAAGTGGGAGCAG
>JAKQXH010000040.1 GCA_029561555.1 Candidatus Omnitrophota bacterium | reverse complement strand
CTCCCCCTTTTTTTCTGACCGGGAACTCGGGGGGGTCTTTGAGAAAGTCCGGTCCGGGACCCGGCTTGAATTTGAAGACGGCGTAAAACTCTTCCGGTCGCGGGATTTTTCCGGAGTGGGCTGGCTTGCGAATTTCGTCCGGGAAAGATTGCACGGGAAGAACGCCCACTTCTCGAATTATCTGAATCTGAATCCCACCAACATTTGCGTAAACCGCTGCTTGTTCTGTCATTTCTTTCGGGATTCCGGAGCCCCGGACGCCTATGTTTTGTCCCGTGATGCAGTTCTCGAGACGGTCGCAAACGCGGTGGCCTTGCACGGTGTCCGTGAAATTCATATTGTCAGCGGCTTAAACGATGCGGTGTCCCCTGATTACTATTTCGAGATCGTTTCCTGGGTGAGGGAAGCCGCTCCGTCGGTTTTTATCAAGGCCTACACGGCGGTCGAGATCGATTATCTTTCCCGGCGGACGGGGCTTGGCGCCGGGGAAGTCCTTCGGCAGCTTCAGACCCGCGGCATAGGATCGATCCCCGGCGGGGGCGCTGAGATTTTTTCGGAAGACGTTAGAGGAAAAATTTGTCCCCGGAAAATAAACGCGGGGCGGTGGCTTGAAATTCACAAAATTGCCCATCGCCTGGGGATCCCTTCCAATGCTACGATGCTTTACGGGCATATCGAGCGCGTCGAGGACCGTGTCGACCATTTGCTGCGGCTTCGCGCGCTTCAGGACGAAACCTCCGGTTTTAACGCTTTCATCCCGCTTCCTTATCAGACGGGGAAAGAACCTCGCGAAGATTTACTGAAAGATTCCGTTCCCGACGGCATAACCGATCTGAAAGTTTGTTCCGCGGCGAGGCTGCTTCTGGATAATATCCCCCACATCCGGGTGCATTGGCCCGCGATCGGGCTGAGATTTGCCCAAGCCGCGCTTTCCTTCGGCGCCGACGACCTGGGCGGGACGGCGGTTTGCGAAAAGATATTGAAGGGGAATCAATCCGGCGAACCCGAGCCTGCCGCGCGGGACGAAATGATTCGTTTGATTCGCGAAAGCGGTTTCACCCCCCTTGAAGTGACGAGCAATTACGCGTCTTTTTGCCCGGCCTGAGATTTTTTCGGATTTGCCGGGGATCCTTTTCCCGGAACGCCTTCGAGGTTTTTCCTCGCTCTCAAATCGTCCGGCCTGAGCCGGAGCGCTTCGCGGAAATGCGCGGCGGCTTCTTCCGGTTTGCCCTGCTTCCTGAGAATGACTCCGAAATCATTATGGGCCTGGGCGTCCTTGGGGTTCAGTCCGAGAAAAGTTTCATATTCGCGGGCCGCTTCTTCGAATTGATTCTGACGGAGCAGAATACTGGCCAGGTTGAAGCGGGCGTCTTCGAATTGGGGGTTGATTTCCAGGGCCTTCCGGAGGTGAGAGACCGCTTCGTCCGTCCTTCCCAGGTCCGCGAGGGCGATCGCCAGGTTGTTGTGCGCGAGGGCGAAATCCGGCAGGAGGTCGAGGGCGATGGCGTAGTGGGTCAGCGCGACGGGGTATTTCCCCTCGCCGGCCAGGGCAGAGGCCAGATTGTTGTGCGCTTCGGCGAAATCATGTTTGAGGAAAATCGCTTTGGTGAAATGCCGGATGGCCTCGTCTTTTCTTCCGGCTTCCATCAGGGCGGAGGCATACACGTTATGCGCCATGGAATTGTTCCGGGTGACGCGAAGCGCATGCCGGAAAATCGTATTGGTGTTTTTCCAATGCTTCAGTTCCGGCCTCAAAAAAACGGCGTACGCGCAAATCTGAGCAAACGCAATGCCGGCGAGAAGGAATTTCCCGGTCCGGAATTTCTCGAGAAAAGCGGAAATCCCCCAAACGAAGCAAACGGAAAGCCCGATCATGGGAAAATAAAAATAACGGTCTTCGAGATTCAATCCCACCGACGGGAGCAGGGTCACAAAGAACCAGAGCCATCCCGCGGCCAGAAACGGGAAGGATTTCGCGCTTTTCCGGATAATCCAGCCCGAAAGGGCCAGGAAAAATACCCACGCTTCAAAATTTTCCCACGGACGCAGAATTAAATCGGGGTAGCGTATGGCGAGAGGAAAAGGCTCGATGGCTTTCCATAAATAACGGAGATAGGAAAATCCGGCTTGATGGAAAAAATAGTCTTTCATTCCCGTAGCAATGGTTTCGGAACGGCTCACAAGCAAGATTCCGCAGGAGATACCGGAAAGAACGATCCAGGGCAGTTTTTCGGCCAGCCGCTTCGCGACGGACGAAAACCGGAACGAAAGACGGTTGAGAGGCCAGTAATCTAAAATGAGCAGGATGACCGGCAGTGTGACCAGTACGGGTTTTGACATGAGAGAGAGGGCAAAACAGAATACCGAAAGCCATATCCGGCCGAACGAAGGTTTTTTGACGTATTTTGAGTAGCAGAGAAGAGTCAGTATTCCCCAAAAGACGGCCAGCACATCTTTTCGGGCGGTGATCCAGGCAACGGGCTGGATCTGAACCGGGTGGAGACCGAAGAGAAGGGCGAGCCATAAACTTTTCCACGGGGAAGAAGTCAGTCCCGCGAAGAGCAGGAAAAGGAAGACCGTGTTGAAGGCGTGAAGGATCAGATTACTCAGATGATGTCCTCCGGCGTCCGACTTCCAGATCTGGAAATCCAGCATGTGGGAAAGGGCTGTCATCGGTTGCCAGTAGTCCGTATTCAGGGAATCAAAGGTGAGGTCCGCAAGAAAGGCCCAACGGGCCCCTTTCGGTGTGACGCCCTGATTGAGGTAATGATTTTGCGCCACGTAGGGGACGTCGTCGTAATTGAGGAATTTGAACCCCGTTGCGGGCCAGAAAATCCCGAGGATGAGGGAAAAGAGGATAATGCTCAGAGTGATTTTGGATGCCAAAATGTTCTTTATCATGAGACTCCGTAAAGGCTCGACTAAATACGATAATGATTCTAGAATAGTTCCGCAATATTGCCACTATGAAAATTGAACGGGTTAAAACCTGCAGAATGGATATAAGGAGGATGACCATGAGAAAGTTTGTGTTTGGAATTGCTTTTTTCCTTTTGTTGGCCATGCCTTTGACGTTGCTGGCTAACGGGTACGGCCACGGAGAGGGACTTTCATTGAAAGAGAAGTTCTTTCACAAGGAGAGGTTTATTCAGTGCAACCAGACGGAATTAGGGCTTAAGGAAGATCAGATCCAGGCGATCAAGAACCTGAAATACGACCTTTCCCGCAAGATGATCGAGATGAATTCCAAAATGGAGCTCGCCATGCTGGACATTCAACAGGAGCTTCACAACGACAAGGTCAATATGGACCGCCTGAACGCGCTGGTGGACGCCAAGATGGAGACCAAAAAGGCCCTTTGCAAGGATGCCCTGAAGGCCTATGTCGACATGATGAGTATTTTGACCGCTGAGCAGAAGGCCAAGATGAAGGAATTGTGGCGCCAGCAGAAGAAAGAAGGCAAAATGTGCAAAAGGTCCTGGAAGAAATAACGGGACGTGCGGTTTTGGATGAAAACGGGGAATCCGGATCAAGGACTTTTGGCGGAAAGTTATGCGGACATAGGGGGGGGCAACGATGGGCGATAAAAGAATGAGTGAATTCTGGATTATCGTGGGGAGCTTGTTTGTCCTGGCGGCGATTATCGGCGGTTCGCTTGTTTATATGGCGATGAAATCCCGGGAGTACGGCGATGAATTGATGAAGGAGCGGATGCGCAAGGCTCAGGAGATTTTGAAAAGCGAGTAAATAAGGCATGATTGACCCGAGAATCGAAAAATATCGCGAAGCGGCGGAGTCGATGAAGGCCGGGAATTTCCGGGTTGAGATCCCGGCGGGGGCGCAGGATGAAATCGGAAAGCTGGGTACGGCCCTTCAGGAGTTGAGGCATTCTTTCGAAACCGGACTTCAGGAAATCCGGATGCTGACGGAGTTGACCGAAAAAATCAATTCGGGGCTGGTCCTGGACGAGGTCCTGAATCATGTTTTCGATTCTTTCCGGTCGATCATTCCCTATGACCGCATCGGATTTTCCCTTCTCGAGGAAGAGGGGGCGCGTGTCCGGGCCCTCTGGACCCGGTCGGACCAACCTGTCCTCAAATTGAATGTGGGTTATTCGGCTTTGATGGCCGGAAGCAGTCTCGAACAGATTATCCGGACGGGGCAGCCCCGCATTTTGAACGATCTTGAAGCCTATCTCAGGGAGCATCCCCGCTCCGATTCCACGCGGCTCATCGTGGAAGAAGGGATGCGTTCGAGCCTGACCTGCCCTCTGATCGCGCTGGGGAAACCGATCGGGTTCATGTTTTTCTCCAGCATTGTTCCCAATACCTATCAGACGGTTCATGTGGAAGTGTTCCGCCAGCTTGCCGGGCAATTGGCCCTGATCGTCGAAAAAAGCCGGTTGTACAACGAGTTGATCCGCCTGAATGAGCTCAAGAATAAATTCCTCGGGATTGCCGCGCATGATTTGCGAAGCCCGCTGGCGGTTGTCCAGGCCTATCTGGATATGTTTCTCGACGGGCTTTTGGGACAGCTTTCCGGCGAACAATTAGAGGTGATGGGGAAAATCAAGAAGACCTGCAGGGGAATGCTTCATTTGATCGAAGACCTTCTGGACGTCAGCGCGATCGAGTCCGGCCGGCTGGAACTTAAAAAGGTCGGGACCGATCTCGGGAAATTCCTGAAGGAATGTCATGCGGCTTCGTATCCGCTTGCGCGGGCGAAGTCCATCGAATTGAGGCTTGATTTGGAGCCGGGATTACCGGAGATTTCCCTGGATCCCGACCGGATGAATCAGGTTTTGGCCAATCTAATTTCAAATGCGATTAAGTTTTCGCATCCGAACAAGGCCGTGACGCTGGGTGCGAAACGTTCGGAGCGCTCGGTTGAAATCCGGGTGGCCGACGAGGGGCAGGGGATCCCCGAAGAGGAACTTCCGAAGCTTTTCAAGGAATTCGGCCGTGTCAGCGTCCGCCCGACTGCCGGCGAAAAAAGCACCGGGCTGGGGCTCGCGATCGTCAAGCGTATGGTTGAAGCCCACGGGGGCGTGATTACCGTCCGGAGCCGGATTGGGATCGGATCCGTTTTCACATTTACTTTACCCATAGGATAAGAGCTTATGCGAAATGTTTTGGTCAAAGAGATCATGGTGTCTCCTCCGATTACGATCAACGTGGACGAGCCGTTCCGGAATGTCGAACAGACTTTCCGGACGAAGGGAATCCGGCATCTTCCGGTCGTGGACGACGCAAAGCGGGTGCTCGGCATGATTACCCAGCGCGATCTGTTTAAAATCGTGTCTCCCCGGAAGACGGAGGAAGGGTATTATTACGATCCGGCGACGCTCAACGCGTTCATCCTGAAGCACGTGATGACGCATAACCCCACCACGCTGCACGGCGAAGACTCGGTCCTGAAAGCCATCGATCTGATCACGACCAAAAAGTACGGATGCGTTCCCGTGGTGGATTCGGGGGGCGTGATTATCGGGGTGATTTCGCCGATGGATCTTCTCCGCTTTTTTTCCCGCGAGATGCGGTGCGGAAATATCTAGATTAGGTCTTCAGGATTTGCCTGGGCCCCATCAGCCATTCCAGGGACGCGCAGGCCCCGCATTTTAATTTCAGGCTGGAAAGTTTGGCCAGACCTCCCTTTTTCATTTCGATCAGGCCGTGAGCGCTTCCCGCGACCCATGTTAAGATCAGGGAACTCAGGAAAGGTTCGTGTCCCACGAGGAGGATTCTGTCTTTTGAACCGTAGGCCCGGTTGATTTCGCCGGTCAGGAGTTTGGCCGATCCGTGAGGGACGAGGTGCTGCGAGAATTTGAGCGGGAATCCGGGATCTAAAGTTTCGTGAACGATTTCGGCGGTCTGCCGGGCCCGGAGATAGGGGCTTGAGAGAATGAGGTCGAACGGGATTCCCATCCCGAGCAGGGCTCTCGCGACTTCCCGGATCTGGGCTTTTCCTTCGGGAGTCAGCGGACGGTCCCGGTCATCGTAATGAGGCGATCCCGGCGGGGCCGCGATCCCGTGGCGCAGGAGATAAATTTCTTTCATGCTTCTTTCGTTTTTCATGCGGGGCGTATTGTACCGAAAAAGGCGGAAAGATTCTACTTTGTTTCGGATCCGAAAAGATTGTGACGCTTCGCTCAAATGCTTCGGATTCGGGAAGAACTCAGGGCTCACTTTCGGGGGCCCCCGCCGAGATTCCCCGCCACAAAGCTCGGCGGGGCTACGGCCACCCCTCTCAAGATTCGCCCAAGTCTTCCGCGAAACCTTCGCAGATTCGCTTTGCGTTACAATCTTTTCTCCGATCAGTTTCGGAAGCCCGCACTGTTTTTGTGAGCCAGCGTTTCCCCGCGTCAAATTTCCAAAGTCTTTCAGCGAAACCAAAGCGAAACCCATGGCGGCAGTCTTTTTGAAATGGTATTGATTGGTTTTCAAAACGGCGCTTTTGGGTTATCATAACCGCTCTTGCGCTGCAAGCTTACGAGCCGCCGGAAAACGATGATAGAAAAATTCAGTTTCGAATTGGAAAGCCCGAAGATCAATCAGAAACTCGTGCTGGTCAAGGCGGAATCCGAACGCCGCGAGCATGTCGTTCTGAAAATGCTTTCGTACCTTCTGTTCTACGAGCCGGGGCTTCAGATCGAGGCCGAAATCGGCATGCATTACAAGCCGGATCTGGTCGTGCCGGGGGATTACGGGGTGCCGAAACTATGGATCGATTGCGGCGATATCGCGCTCCGGAAGGTACGGAACCTTTCCGCGAAGCTCCGAAATACGCGTTTTGTTCTCGTGAAGGCCTCGAAGAGCGAACTCGAGAAATTCAAGCGGGTCATGGAAGACAAAGTGGAGCATTACGAGCGGATCGAGTATCTTTCCTTCGACAAAGGGTTCGTCGATTCGATCGCGGACTCGCTTGAGCGCACGAATGACGTGACGCTCTATGAGGTGATGGAAGGGGTGATCGGGGTCGCGCTGCACGGGAGGGTTTTCGAAAGCGCGCTGTATCACTGAGGGGAAACCGGATGGGGCATTTGAACGTCGAGATCAAGGCAAGATGCGGGACCCAGGATGCGGTCCGGGATATTCTGAAATCCGCCGGCGCCGATTTCCGTGGGACGGATTATCAGACGGACACTTATTTCAGGACGTCCCGCGGACGCCTGAAGCTCAGGGAAGGGCGGATTGAAAATTGCCTGGTTTTTTATGAGCGGGAGGACCGGAAGGGCCCCAAGGAATCGCGGGTGATTCTCTTCCCGACGGAGGCCCGGTCTCCCGTCAGGGAAATCCTGGAAAAGGCCTGCGGGGTCCTGGTCCGGGTTGAAAAAGAGCGGGAAATTTACTATATCCGGAACGTCAAGTTCCATCTGGACCGGGTCCCGAAGCTGGGGGACTTCGTTGAAATTGAGGCGATCGATACGGACGGGACCGTCGGACGGGAGAAACTTCATGAGCAATGCCGGCGATGGCTTGAGATATTCAAGATCGATCCGGCGGACCTGATCGACCGGTCTTACGCCGACATGCTGTCGGCGGAAAACGCGTGAAATGAAAACTTTTCGGCAATCATCGGATACTTGAAAGGGAGAAGATATGAGCGGGAAATTTCAGTCGGTGAAAGATCCTTTGAGCGAAGCATTGCGCAATCAGGCGGTGGACGCCGCCAAGCGCCACAAGGCGTCCTGGATCGAGTTGGGGCGCTTTCTGCACAGTATTTACCGCGACAAGCATTACCGGGAGTGGGGGTACCTTTCTTTTGAGGCCTACTGCGTGAAGGAGCTCAGCATCAAACAGGTTACGGCTTCGAAACTCCTGAAGTCTTACGGGTTTCTCGAAAAGGAAGAGCCCCGTCTCGTCAGCCCTCAAATGGTCGAAAAAGGAGCGCCGAAGGAATTCCCGGACTACGAAGCGGTGAACCTCCTTCGGCTTGCCAAGGAGAACGCGAGCCTGACCCCGCATGATTATGCGGAACTCCGGGAAGCGGTGATCCAGACCGGCAAGGAACCCAAGGAAGTCCGCGCGCAGGTCAAGCAGATCCTTGCCGAACGCGATCCCAAAGATCCCGAGGAGGAAAAGCGCGCGCGACGGAACGCTCTGGTCAAGAGGCTGATTTCGCTTCTTGCGGCGGCCAAAACCGAATCGGCCGACGGGAAATTGCTTCCGGATTATCTCCTGAAGCAGATGACGGACCTGGCGGTGAAACTTCAGGCGCAGATTGAGGGATGAGGGAAGAAGCGTTTTTGATTTTTCTTAAACGGCGGATCGCCGGATAAAAGGAGCAGACATGATTGTGCTGGGAGTGGGTACGATTTTTCACGATCCCGCGGCGTGTATTTTGGTCGACGGGAAACTGGTTGCCGCGGTCGAGGAGGAACGCCTGATCCGCGAGAAACACGCTACCGGGAAATGTCCGGTCCGCGCGGTTCACTTCTGCCTGAAGCAGGCCGGCCTCAAGCCGTCCGATATTCAGGAAGTGGCGTTCCCCTGGGACCCCGCGGTTTACGATAAATACAAATGGTCTTATTTTTTCCGGAACTGGCGCTCCCGGCCTTCCCAAGCGTACAAGGCGATCGTGAAATGCGCCGGCCGGAAACGCTCGGATTATGAGACTCCGAGGCAGGTGCTCCGGGAGGCGGGGTTTGATCTCGGGAAAATCCGCATTCATCATATCCAGCATCACATCGCCCACGGGGCTTCCGCTTTCTATTTTTCCGGGTTTCCGGAAGCCGCGGTTTTGAGCATCGACGGCGCGGGGGAATTTCCCGCCACGATGCTCGGCGTCACGGAAAAGGGAAGGATCCGGATTTTAAAGGAAATCTGTTTCCCGGATTCGCTCGGGTTTTTTTATTCGACCCTGACCGAGTATTTGGGCTTTGAGCGCATGGACGGCGAGTATAAGCTCATGGGCATGGCGCCTTACGGGGATCCCGCGCGCTTTAATTTTGAAGACATCATCCGCTACAAAGGCGGAAGTTATCGCGTGAATGACGATTATATCTGGGTGCCCCGGGTGAGCCGCTACCGGAAAGGCGTCTGGTTTTCGAAAAAGATGGTGAAGCGGTTCGGCCCGCCGCGGACGGGCGACGGCCTCAGCGAACCTTATATCCATATCGCGGCGGTCACGCAGCAAAAATTGGAGGAAATCAGCATTCGCCTGCTCGAGGATTATCTCGCGGACGCGCTGAAGCGCTGCGGGGGAAGGCTGTGCTTTTCGGGAGGGTGCGCGCTCAACGTGAAGTTGAATCAAAGATTGATTGCGCATCCTCTTGTCAAAGAGCTTTGGGTTCAACCGGCTTCGAGCGATGCGGGAGGCTGCCTGGGTGCCGCGGCGGTCGTGGCTCATGAGGCGGGCGATCGCATTGAACCGATGCGCCACGTTTATTACGGCCCGGAATATTCGGATTCCGAAATCGCGCGGGTCTTTCAGGCGACGCCGCACCGGCTCGTAAAAGAGGCGTCCATTACGGAGCGGGTGAGTGAACTTCTGGCCAAGGGAGAAATCGTCGCCTGGTTTCAGGGACGGATGGAATGGGGGCCGAGGGCGCTCGGGAACCGCAGCATTCTTTCGAACCCGACGGTCCGGGGAATGGCGGACCGGATCAACGAAATCATTAAATTCCGGGAGCGGTGGAGGCCTTTCTGCCCGTCGCTTCTTTACGAAAAGGCTTTTGAGGTTTTGGACACGACGCATGATTCGCCGTTCATGACTTTCTCGTTTCAGGTCCGGAAGGAATGGAAAGACCGGATCCCCGAAGTGGTGCACGTGGACGGTTCCGTCCGGCCGCAATTCGTAAAACAGGAGCAGAATCCGAGATATTACGAACTGCTGCAGCGTTTTTATAAAAAAACCGGCGTCCCGATTCTCATGAACACCTCCCTCAACCGCCGAGGGGAGCCGATGGTGTGCGCGCCGGAAGACGCCCTGAAGATGTTCGAAGGAAGCGCGTTAAAATATCTCGCGATCGGGGATTATCTGGTGACGAAGCAGGGCTGCTTTTGAAGCGGAGATTCTTTGGTTCGGCAAATCTGACTGGAGCGAGCTCTCGCAACCGTTTGGAGCTTGGTCCGGGGCGAAGCCCCGGTCCAAACGGTGAGAGCGCAGACGGTCGAACGTCGCCGGAGCGGGCGAACCGGCAGTCGCGGAAGTAGATTTGCCGAACTTTACTTAGAGGCTCTTAGGAGTTGCTTTCGTCCGCCGGAGCTTCCGGCGTAATCGCGATGTCCGTATAATCCGCGTTGCGGGGGTGTTGAGCTTCGCGGAATAATTGCCAGGTCTCCCAGAACAGTTTTATCATTCCCGTCGAATAACGGCTGATTTCCGTCAGCCGTCGCCAATAATAAGGAAAAAACGCTTCTTTGGGCATACCCGGCCGGCGGGCATTGCGTCCTTTTATCCGGAAATATCCTCCCAGGAGCGGGTGCACGTTCTCAAGCAGTGAAGTGCTTCGGAACCAGAGGAGAGAGGAAAATAAAAGCCTGCGTCGGGGCCCCTTCCGCCGTTTCAGGAGCGTCAGGGAATGCTCCCTGCTGTAAAAAGAGGCCCAGGCGTCCCGGTAAGCCCGTATCAATTCTTCGGGCGTCATGCGGGGATGCTTCATCACCACGTGCGCGGTGTCATACAGATTGAGATCCGGATTCAAATCGCATCCTTTTTCGATGAGCTTTTTGTGGTCCTCCGAACCCGGCAGGGGAGTCCAGATGAAAAATTCTGCGACATCGAGGGGAATTTCCTTTTTCAAAAATTCAACGTCCCGCATGATCGATTCGTACGTGTCATTGGGAAATCCGACGATGTATCCCGCGCAGGTGATTACGCCGTGATCCCGCCAGGCTTGAAGCATTTTCCGGTATTCCCGGACGATATTCTGCCGCTTGCCGCAGGCGGCGAGGTTTTCGGGGTTCACGCTTTCCATGCCGATAAAAACCCGGCGGCAGCCCGCCCGGGCGAGCTTTTCGATAAAACGGGGGATTTTATGCGCCAGGACATCGGTCTGAATCATGATGGAGGACCGCAGGCCTTCTTTTTCTTTGAGCTCGATCAGCCGGTCGGCAATTGCTTCCCACTGGGGGTGGCGGGCGAAATTATCGTCGGTGATAAAAAACTTTTTAATTTTCTGCCCGTGATTCATGCGGACGATTTTTTCGATGTCTTCGACGGACCGTCCCCGGAGCGTGCGTCCCTGCACGTTGATGATGGTGCAGAACGAGCACTGAAACGGGCATCCCCGGCCGGCGTCGAAGCTGGTCTGCGTGTTGATAAAATGCCGGAGGTCATGACGTGTGACGAAAGGCGCGGGCGTCCCTTCCAGGGCGGGTTTTTCGGGCAGGAAATCGTAGAGAGGTTTTAGATCTCCCCGATAGGCGTCCTGAAGGAGCCGGTCCCAGTGGGGCTCGACTTCTCCGGCAACCAGCGTGATTTTTTCCCCGAGCGCTTTCCGGATTTCGGGAGGGTGTTCGGCGAACATGGCGACGGTCCCCGAGACATGAAACCCGCCGATCATGGACGGGAGTCCCTCGTTTTTGAATTCCATGGCCAGATTGAATGCGCGCGGGAATTGATTGCTTTGCACTCCCGCCATGGCGACGACGCCTTTTTCTCCGGCCGCGCGGATTTTCCGGCCCAATTTCCGAACCGGAATTTTTTCGACCGCGCCGTCGAACAAATGAATGACGATTTCCGTGTCCGCTCCGAGTATTTCCCGGGCGGCCGCGTCCTTAGTCAGGGCGTTCAGGCAGGAGAGGGAATTGCTCGTCACGACGGCCCGCCACCAGCGGATCACGTAACCTTCGTCGTCGTATTTGGACGGCTTGATTAAAATGACATGGAACCGATTTTTTTTATTCAAAAATCCTCCTACCGGAATGATTGTACAATTTCAACGCTTTTTCGAAGGTAAGGGCTTGCTTGCCTCCGCTACATTCCGCGCGAAGGATGTTAGGGCGACGCCCTTTTCGCTTTTGCGAAGCTTCTATGCCGGATTCCCAGCGCGCGCGGATCCAAACCTTAATTATCGAAAGCGTCTTTAAGGGCAATTTGTAATGGATCCAGATGATTATATAAGGTATTGAGAGGGGAGTAAACATGAGGTGATAATAGTATCCGTGAGCCGGATAGATTTGTTAGTCCTTCTCAGAGGCTCTTAGACAAATTTGATGCAGACGGCGGTCAGATCGTCGTGCTGTGGGGCGTGCCTCACGAAGTCACCGATTCTTTTTAGCAAATGGTCGATTACCGTTTGCGCGGAACCTTCCGCCGATTCCTGCAATACCGAAAGGATTCTTTTGTTTCCGAAAATTTCACGCCGGCCGTTCATGGCTTCTTTTACGCCGTCGCTGATCAGGAGAATGGTGTCGCCTTTCTGTCCCGGGAATTCCTTTTGGTCGAAATTGCCGTCGGGGGTGACGCCGAGGGGCATTCCGGATTCGGACGTCAGGATTTCGGCCCGGTTGTTTTCTCTCCGGCGGTAAAAAACGGGTTCGTGCCCTCCGTTTGAGAAGGAAAAAGATTTTTCTTTAGGGTCTACGATAAGATAAAGCAGAGTCAGGAAAAGCCCTCCGGCGCCCTCTTCGGCGATTCGCGCGTTGAGTTTCCTGAGCGGGAGCGACACGATTGAAGAGTCTAGTGCTTCACGCCGGAATTCACTGATGGCCTTTGCCATGAAAAGCGCGGCGGGAACGCCTTTGCCGGAGACGTCGCCGACGCAGACGCCCCATTTCCCCTCGGGGAGGGGGAGAATGTCGTAGAGATCGCCTCCCACTTGTTTGGCCGGAAGGCTGACCGCGGCGATTTCAAGGCCCGCGATTTCCGGGATTTTGGCCGGGAGAAAACTTTTCTGGATCTTTGCCGCCAGCGAGAGTTCCCGGGACATCAGTTCCGTCTGAAACAGGGTTTTTACAAACAGACGGAGTTCGTTCGCGATAAAAATGGAGAATCCCGCCAGAAGGAATCCGGCGTAAGGAATGAGAATTTGAGCGTGCTGAAAAGCCAGCGCCGCTCCTTCAAAAAGGATGATCAGGCTTGCCAGGGTGTAGAAAAAAGCGCGCAGGGGGTTGAGGCGGGAGGTCAAAAGGAGCACCAGAAGCGAAAAAAGGAAAAGGAGCAGGGCGTAAGCGGGAAGCGGGATTTTGCGGATGAATTTTCCGGTCAGCAATGTGTGAACCATGCCGGCCTGCAGGCCGATTCCCGGATAGGTGGGGGAGAAAACGACCGGCAGGAGGTCGGTGGTCCCCGTCGCGGTCAGCCCGACAAGAACGATTTTCCCCCAGAGGGCTTTCAGGGCTTCTTTCGCGTCGGGGTCGTCCTGGCTAGAAATCACTTCGATAAAAGGGATGCGTTTAAAGTTTTCGTACGGACCGGGGAAGTTGATCCGGAAACGTTCCGAAGGCGGAAAAGCTTTCAGCGCCTCGGCCCCGAGATGCCTGTGCTCTTTGACGGCCGCGAGACTCGCGTGCAGGAATATTTTCCCGTCTTTGGGGGCTTCGAGGAACAGGTAGCGCGCGTGCCCGTCCCGGTCGCGGAAATTATTGATGAAGGCAAGCTCCTTGGCTTTGTCTTTCAGCATGGGGATCGGGAAGACGGCCGGATCTTCGTAAAATTTTTCGGTCCGGGTGGACGCGAAGTAAAACGGCAGGATGACGTTTCCGGCTTTCCCGAGCCCTTCGGCGAACGCGGCGTCTTCCGCTTCCGAAGAGGCTTCCGGAAAGATGACGTCGTAAAAAATGGTGCTGGGGCCGTATTCGCTCAGAATTTTGAGTAAAACACCATGATAACTTCTCGGCCAGGGCCAGGAACCGATGGCGGCGAGGCTTGTGTCGTCGATTTCGATGATAGCGATATCGGGATGGGGAGTTTCCGCCCCCCGGATTTTAAACAGAAGGTCGAAAAAATGCTGTTCAATATTGTCAAAAACCGGGAGAAGGCCAAGGAGGAGAATCAACACTGTTGTGACGAATGCCGCCAATATTTTTTTCATAAGACCTCTTTGCTTTTTTCCGGATAAGCGGCCGAAAATTTTTGAAGTATTAGGCGATTCCGTCCGGTAAATCTGCCTGAAGCGAGCTCTCGGAACCGTTTGGAGCTTGGTCCGGGGCGAAGCTCCGGTCCAAACGGTGAGAGCGCAGACGGTCGGACGCCGCCGGAGCGGACGAACCGGCGGTCGCGGAGGCAGATTTGCCGAATGAACGAAACGCCGTTTTCGGATGCGCAAAAGCTTATTTCCATTTTCATACTTCCGCCTGCAATCTGAAATGAAATTCGTAACGGTCTTTGCCCGACAAAGGAAACGCGCCGAGGGCCCAGGCCCATTCGGTCCGCGCGTAGATGTTTTTATAAAGCCTGATCCTCAGTCCCGTTCCGGCACCCATCATGTGACGGTTTGCCGCTTCGGTTGATGAAGGCCCCCGCAACCGGCCGTAGCCTTCGTCCAGAAAAGTCACCAGCTCGATTTGTTTTTGGAGGGACGTGCCGGATTTGGGCAGTTTCCAGTCGGCCGGCAGGAAGAAAAACGGGACCAGATATTCGACGCTCGCGATAAATCCCTCATCCGCCAAATAATCGCCTTCCGGGTATCCCCGGATGGATGAGGCGCCTCCCATATACAATGCTTCCGAGGACGTAAGCTTTTGGGTTGGGAATTGGAATTGAGCCCGGAAAGTCAAGAGGGTTTCCCAGGGCATCCGCTGGGCGCGGAAGAGATTTCCGGTCAGCATGCAGAAACCGGGTGTGACCCCTTGCCGTGAATTCGCGGGGTCCGCATAGATGGCGGCGCCGAGGCCTTTGATGCCGAAAGCCGCTCCGGCGTCAAGATCGGTGGTCCCCCACCGGTCCTGCAGATGGACCGTGGATCCGGCCTGAAGGATGCGGAGCCTTTCGCGGTAGAACGTTCCCGACAGGATTTTTGTCCGGCTTTCCTTGAATTCCATTCCGAGATTGAGATCCACAATGACCCGGTCGCCGGAAATCAGGCGGTGTTCGATTTTTCCGTAATAGGACTGTGAGATTCCGTTCACGCCGAAAGGTTTCAGCGTTTTCATGGGATTGACCTGGGAATGCGTGAACCCGGCGTTCAGTTTTGTGTTGAGGCCGGGGAGCGGGAACATGTATTGTGAAAAAACCGCTCCGAAATCTTTTCCGAATATGGTCCCGCCGTAGAGGATGTCATCGAAACCGGTGAGATTGGAATCCCGCAGGGTGAATCCGAACCGCTGTTTACCGGAGGAATCAGTGCCTTGATTGTCATAGAGAAATCCGGCGTGAAGGGGGAAACGGTCTTTGACGTCGAAGATGATATCCGTGGTTTCGGGCCGGGTGCCTTTTCGGAGGATCGCGCGGACTTCCCGGTCAGGATTCTGGTTGAGTTTGGTGATCGCTTTCCGGATGTCCTGATACCGGAGGATTTCTCCTTTTTCGATTCTGGCGTAGGATAAAATCCGCTTGGTGCGAAAGTAGCGGTTCCCTTCGACTTTGATCTCACCGACTTTTCCTTCAACGATCCGGATTTTGAAAATTCCTTTTTCAATGCGCTGGGCGGGGATGTAAGCGATGCTGGTGACGTACCCCCGGCGGACATATTCCTGTTCGATGGTTTGCGTGAGAAGCGAAAGTTCGTTCATGCTTTGTTCTTTGCCTTCATACGGCAGGACGAGGGGCCGGAGTTCTTCCGTGGGGAGGGTTCGGTTTCCCTCGAGTTCGATGGTGCTGACGAAGAAACGAAGCTGGGGAAGCTCTTTCGGCTTTTTTTTGGCGATTTCGTCTTTGATCTCCGGCGTTTTTCCTTTTTTGGCCAGCGGGCGTTCGGCTTCCTGTTCGACCTTTTTTTCGACAATGAAGGTTTGATTCGCGGAACGAGGCGGCGGAAGATTCGGGCCCTGCGCGCGGGCGGACGGGGGAGACAGAAGGACGAGAAGAAACAAGGGGAGAGGGAAGAGGGTTTTTCTCATTTTTTTGTTGATCGTCTCATGATGACCTTTGAAAATATTTGCCCGCCATGCCTGCCTCCGCTACATTCCGCGCGAAGGATGTAGGGCGGCGCCCTGTTCGCACATCCTTCGTGCTCATTAGTATTTTTAAAAAATTGCGACCTGAAAGCAATTTTTTAAAAATAATACGCTCCGACAAGCATGGCTCGCTTTTTTGTTCAAAAATCTCTGAAACCCGATCAAATAATGGATTGCGCATTCTGAATATAAATAGCATATCAAACGTATATTACACCTATCAATAAGTCTTTTCGGTCTTTAGGGGGTTTTCTGAAGGGGGAAAGGGAAACGGGGGGAGATGCCTCGGCCGGAGGGAATGATCTCTGAAACGGCGCGAAAAGGCGGATTTAAGCCTTTTCGTCGACGCTCACGTCAAATACCGTGCCCCGGACTCCGGCGATTGCGGTCGGCGTTCGAACTTCGAACTTCGATTTCCCCTTGAGCTTTTGCGCGTGGACGCGGAGTTTTCCCTGCGCGAGGTCGAGCAGAGTGGTTTTGTCTCCGGAGGAGTCGTTTTCCCGCAGGGTGTTGAGCCTGAAATAACTCTTTTCCCTGACTTCGACCCGGCCGACTTTTCCGTCGTCCAAAAGCACTTGCGCCGTCGCCTCTTCCATCGTCCGGAGCTCATCTCTTTCGCGGAGGACCATTCCTTTTTCCGCGGGCTGCCATTCGCCTCCGGCGATTTTCACGAGAACGTTTCCGGATGTTTCCTCGACCGTGGCATGCCGCGGCTCGGCTCCCGCTGCCGCAGTTTGGATGAGAAGAAGCAAGATCGCAAGAACGACCAATCCTTTGTTTTGCTTTTTCATTTTTCCGATTCCTTTTTTGTCAAACGCTTTCAATACTTTATTCTATCGTCAAAAGGCTTATTGATTCCACGTAAAAGTTCCGCTGTCTCCTCCCTGAACGCTGTCCAGGGTCGGCAGCCCGTCCGAACCCCGTGACCGGACATGGACTTCTCCTTCTTCGCAGTTGACCGTGGTCACGACATTTTGCGGATTGTCGAAATTCGGGAGATCCACCGGGGGAATTCCGCCCGTAAAATTCACGGCGCCGTGCTCTCCTCCGCTCAGGTAATTTGCGGTGAAGCTGTTGTCATTATTGATGGTGTAAACCGCGTTTTCTCCGCCTTCCACGACGTCAATGCCGGAAGTGAATTGCTCCGGCCGGCCGAAGAAATCGTCGATGGTGGCGTTTAAGTCGTTAAGGTTAGGGGCCCCTTGTGAAGATTCGTTTCCGGACTCTTCCTGACCTTGAGTTTCATTGTTCTCACTTTCCTCCGAAGAGGAATCTTCTTCGTTTTCGGAAGAGGACTCTTCCGATTCCCCTGACGAAGTTTCATTGCTCGATTCTTGTTCGGTCTCGCCGGTCGAAGAGTCGCTTTCTGATTGATCCGAATCGCCGCTTTCCGAATCCTGTGAGCCCGAGGATCCGGAATTTTGATCATCGTCGTTTGATCCGTCGGGGCCGCCTCCGCCTTCGCCTCCGGAATCCCCTCCCTGATCGGATCCTCCTCCCTGCGATTGATCGGGGGTCCCGCCGGAGGTTGTGTTCGTAATGTTGCCATTGATGATGCTGACAATCTCCGAAACATTGGAGGGGGGTTCGGAGGATGAGTTGTCGGGTGTTGAAGACGTGAACTCCCAATTTGTGTTGTTTCCCGAATCCGTGGAATCGACGGCATTTATTTTTGTGGCATTGAGATTATTCGAATCGCCGACATCGACACAGGTGACATCGCGGGTCCCCTGAGGGTCAATGTTCCACGAGGCACCGGGGATAGAAGACTTCAAGGTTAAAAGATTTCCCGAAGATCCCTTCAAACTAAGTGCGCCGGCGATGATTTGTGTGCTTCCGGCCGCGAAGGTCAGCGTTCCGGAATTGATTTTGCTGAGATTGCAGAATGTTGATGATCCCGTAATGGCCTGATCGGTCCCGTCGAAAGTGACGGTTCCGTTTGAATGGGCGAATGTTCCGCCTTTAGTCCAATCTCCCGCGACGGTGAAGGTACCGGTTGGGGCGATGAGTGTCGCGCCGGATGCGATGACGACATTGCGATTGACGTCGAGACTGCCCGTGCCGCCGGTGAATGTTCCCGTGTTTACATTGAGGTCCTGCCCGACGGCGACGTTCTTGCCGTTGGTATCGATGGTGCCCGCGCTGTTGGTTAAATCGTTTGCGACGTTCAGCGTATCCTGCAGAGTCAGCGTCCCCGATCCCGAATGGGTGAGATTGTAAAAACTTTCTCCATTCGATGTGAGATTTTGCGATGAAGTATCGCCGAATGTAACGGTTCCCGTCCCCGAGGTGAATGTCCCGCCCGAATTGGTCCAATCTCCTTTTACGACAAAAAGACCTGTTGCGGGGGCTATGAGTGTTCCACCGGAGAGCATCACGCCTCCGTTTGCCGCTACTGCGCCTCCTCCGGCGTTTAATGTTCCGCCGGAAACGGTCATCAGTCCTCCGACGCTCAGGCCCGAATCCGCGGGAATATTCAATTGACCGTTTGCGATTGTTAGGGCATCTTCAATACTTAAGTCGTAGCCGTTTGCGTCAAAAGTTCCGTCGGTGAGCGTGAAGTCCTGGCCGGAAGCGTTCATGAGAAGATCGGAGATTAACTGCACGGTCCCGCTTGTTTTATTAACGGTGATATTGCCGTCGAATTTGTCGGTAGCGGCCGTCAAATTGAAATTCTGATCGGCGGTGCCGGTGAAGTGCAGGGGGGCGGTTCCGCCGTCGAAGGAGGACGAGACGTTGGCATTATTTTGCGCCTCCATTTTCGCGCCCGTTTCCGCGTCCACTTTACCGTCCGAGAGCGTCAGGACACCGGTTGCGATGACGGAATCTCCCGCCGCCAGAGTGATTGCAACGCCGTCGTCCTTTTCGAAAGTCAGGTCATAAAAAGTTTCGTTGGAATTAACGTCGATTGTGGCGGGCGCTCCGCCCGTGAAAGTGATCTCGCCGTTATCGTGCGTCAATGTGCCGCCGGTGTGAGTCCAGTCGCCCGAGACAAAAAAATCGCCCGACGCCGGTGCTTTGAGTTCTCCTCCGGTAATGGCGATATGGTTGGCGTCGATGATGCCGTTTTGCCCGTCCAGTAAGCCGCCTGAGACGGTCAGCGTCGCATCCACGCCGAGAGTTTTTCCGGTGCCGACCGTGAGGGTCCCGCCCGCGATTTCGGCGTTTTGGGTAATCGTGAGGTCGTAAATACCGGTATCAAGCGTCCCCGAATAACCCGATGCGAGCGTCAGTTGGTAAATCGTAACATCCGCATCGAGCGTGCAGTCATTTACGTTGCCGCCGTCAAAAATCGCGGTGTCTCCGCTGCCCGGGGATGAAAATCCGCCGGTCCCCCCGGATGTTTCGGCCCAATAATTGTTATCGTTCCACAACCCGCTTGAAACCGGGCCGACCCAGTAACGCGTGACGCCGCTTCCGCCGAATATCCAGTTGGAATTGCAATTGGTCCCGACGGAGTTTTGCGCGTTGATGCTGTCACCGATTGCGTCGGAATTCCTCGCGTCGACATAATAAACGGTTTGGCTTGAAGTCAACGCGATCGTAAAAGAATTCGTTTGGTCAATGGAATCCAGAATGATGCGCGTCGCGGAAGATTGTCCGTTGATGTCCAGAGTCGTGATCCCGTATGCGGTGTTTTCCTTGAACCGGATTTCGGAATTACCGCCGGTCGCCCTGAACGTGTTTGCCGTAAACGCGTCGAGGAATTTGACTGCGGCGGTCGTGTTCGTAACCCGGAGGATATCGTAGGCCAGAGAATTGCTGGTGACCTCTTGCGCGGACGTTCCGCTGAAAACGACGGTTGAACCTGCCGTGTCAAATGTGTCAAGATTGGTAAGGTCAAAGGTTTGGCCCGAAAAAGTCAGGACAAAGCCTCCGAGGGTAAAGGAGGTGGTGTTTCCAGCCTCAACCGTGAGATTTCCCGTGAAAGACGCAGGATCTCCGAGAATGAGTTCTCCGCCTGATGTGGAAGAACCGATTTGGACGTTTCCGAGGGATTTTCCGTCGCTGACGAGCAGGGTACCGCTGAAGTTATCGAAAATAACGGTGCCGTCGTTATCGTTAAAGTCAGTCAGATTGGTTAAATTGAATTCATTTCCACTGATGTAAAAATTAGTCGACGGAGCGTTAAAAGTTCCGCCTGAGAGCGTCACTTTCCCGTTTGCGTCAATTTGATTGCTTCCGGCGGTGAATGTGCCGGCGCTGTTTGTCAGGGTGTTCGTTACCGTCAACGCGTCCTGGAGTTCAAGGGTTCCCGCGCCGGAATGGGTCAGTTTGCAAAAGCCGGAACCGCCGGATTTCAAGGCCTGAGTGACTCCTGTCCCACCCGTGAAAGTAACGGTGCCGGTTCGGGCGGTGAAAGTTCCGTTATTGGTCCAATTTCCGGCAAGTTCGATATCATAATGAGAACTTGTGCCTTGAATTACATCCAGTGTGGCATTGTTCCCGATCGTGAGATCTCCGGTCAGGGCATAAGATCCCGTCAGGTTTCCGTATAATTTGAAGGTAGTGGCAGTAGAGGGGGAGAGCGTTAGATGATGATAGGGGACTTGTGGAATGGTGATAGTCGCCCCAGAGCCGGTATAAACAACGGTTGAATCGGTGGCCGTGAAAGTCCCAAAGTTGACCAGCAAGTTTGCAGTCCCTGTCAAAGTCAGCGTGTCATCCGTAATATCAAGACTTTTGGCGGCTTTAATAGTGATTTTTTCCGCCGTGACATTTGTGATTGTGCTGACGTTTCCCTCGATTTGAACGTTACCGAGGTCCTGTCCGCTACTCAAGTCGCTCCAGGTTTGCGCGCTTGCGCCGTCAAAATAAAAATAACCCGTTCCTTTCGTGATCGCGGCATCTGCCGCGACGGAAAGATTTCCGGCAAGGCGGACATCCGGATTGTTAGCCGCAAGATCCAATGTCCCGTCTGTCAGGGTAAAATTTCCGTTAATGTCCAAATTTCCGGAAACAGTGAGTTTGTCGTTGCCGGATGTCCCCGTATTATTAAGCTCGATATGATTAAATGTCTTGCTGTTTGTAGTGAGGGATTGACTTGCTGAACCGTCGAAGATTATCGTCCCGTTATTTGCGTTGAAAGTGGAAAGATAGGTCAGGTCGAGATTTCCTCCGATGTTGAATGTCGAAGACGGGGCGGTGAAGGTCCCGCTTGAAAGCGTGACATTCCCGTTCGCGTCGATCGCGTTGGCGCCGGCATCGAATGTTCCCGCGCTGTGCGTTAATGTTCCGGTGACGGTCAACGCGCCTCCCAGCGTAAGCGTCCCGTTGCCGGAATGAGTCAGGTTATAAAAGCTCTTTCCGCCGGGAGTGAGAGTCTGCGTCCCCGAGCTTTTGTTGAAATTGACCGTGCCGGTCCCCGGATTAAAAGTTCCGCCCGAAATCGTCCAATCGCCTCCTGCCGTAAAGGCGCCCGACGGGGCGGTTAGCGTACCTGAAGTCATGGAAAGCCCTCCGTTGGCGGCGATGGCCCCGGTCCCTCCGGTAAACGTGCCTCCGGAAATGCTCAGAAGACCGTTGAAGATTTGAGTCCCCGATCCGGCGGTGTACGTGCCGCCCGTATTGACGGCGCAGGCCCCATCGACGGTAGTGGCTTGCCCGTTCGCGTAATAAGTCCCTCCGGAGACGGTAAAGTCGTTGTAGATTTTAAGCGGCGCTGTCGCCCGGAAAGTGTCTTTAGTGGCATGGGTGTCATTGATAATCAAGTTGTAAAAATCGCCGCTGCCGGAATCCAGAATGTCAAAAGTTTCGGATGTCCCGTCGCCGTCACCCACGTATTCCCATGTGCCGGAATCCGCGTCCTGAGAAAGGCCGTTGAGGGCTTCATTGCCCTGGAGCCGGACGGTCCCGTCGTTTGAGAGACTTCCTCCCGTCATGGTCCAGTTTTTCCCGTTCAATTCGAAAATCCCCGTGTTGGAAATGGAATAAACGGAAAGATCGCCTTCCAAGCGAAGTGTCCCCGCTCCGCTGTGGGCGATGTCATAAAAGCCCGAACTGCCGGGCGTGAGTGTCTGCGTGACTCCGCTTCCGCCGCTGAACGTGACCGTCCCGCTTCGCGCGGTGAAAGTCCCGCTGTTCGTGAAATTTCCGGCAAGTTCGATCCCGTAATTGTTTCCGCTTACGTCCAAGGTCGCACCATTGTCGACGGTGAGATCACCGGTCAGAGCATAAGTGCTCGTCAAATTACCGCTCAGCGAATAGGTCCCGGTTCCGGAAAATTGGAGATTGTTATATTGAGCGGCTTTGACTGTGGTTGCGGAAGATCCGGCGTATTTGACCGTGGAGCCGGTCCCTTTCTGGAAAGAGTTGATTCCGAGAGGGGTTCCGCTTCCGGTCAATGTCAAAATGTAGCCGCCCGCACCGAGATTCAATGTGCCTGTGCCGGTGACGGAATCGGCCGCGGCATCGGAGCCCAGGGTCAGCGTTGCCGGGCTGGTGACGGTGATGATTCCGAGATTTCCCGCGTTGGATGAGGAATCGGTCAATGTCGCGTCTCCGTCGAAAGTCATCGTGCCGTTTCCGCGCGTATAAGCCGCGGAATTTTTGTTTTCCCAGTTCCCGCCGAAACTCACGTTCTGATTTTGTTCGTCAAAAGTCCCCGCGGAATTGCTGAACGTGTGGTCGACGTCAAAATCCCCGAGGAGACTGACGGTGCCGGCTCCGGAATGGGTGAAATTGTAGAAAGACGCGCTTCCCGGCGTGATTTCCTGCGTGACGCCGCTTCCGCCGTCGAAGGTGACGGTGCCGGCTCCCGGGGTGAATGTCCCGCCGGTTTTGGTCCAGTTACCGGCGACGGTGAAATCTCTCGAGGTCGGCGCTTTGAGTTCACCTCCCGAAACGGCGACATTTCCTCCGATGTCCAGTGACCCGTTTGAAGCGTCAAAAGTTCCGCCTCCGACGGTAAGATCAGACATAACGGTAAGAGTATAACCGCCGCTGTCGAAATTCAACGTTCCGGTATAACCCGATTGGAGCGTGAGATTCGCGACGGTTTCATTAGAAGCTAAAGTACAGCTGTAGCCGTTATTATCGAAGATTGCCGTGTGAGTACTGCCCGGATAATAGCCTGCCGCTGTACCTCCTGACGTTGTGGACCAGTAATTGTCCGTCCAATAATAGGTCCCCGAAACGGGCCCGATCCAAAATAAATTCGAGATTCCTCCGAAATCCCATCCATAATTATTGGCGATTCCAGTGGAATTTGATGCGGAAAGCGTGCCGCCTTCGTTATAACTGTCTCTGACAGCAAGATAATTCAGAGTGGGACTTCCTCCCGTGTATTCGAATTTCCATTGGGTTCCGTCTTCCGTTGAAAGCAGGGAAAGCAACTCCCCTGACATGCCTGAGAAAGTAAGCTGGGCGGTGACCGTTTGCTTTTTGCCTTTTTCAAATTTCAGGGAACAGGCGGTAAAGGTTGTTTTTGACAGGCCGTAAAAAGTCGTCTCCCCTGAAATAGTCTGATTGCCTCCCGTCAGATAGACAGAGCTGTTGTAGGTGGTTGCGTCGACGGTTCCGCTGTTAGACCAGTCTCCGGCCAAATTTAATGTGGTGGGGAGAACAAATTCCGCGCCCGAGGCGATGGTAATATTTCCGCCTACGGTTATGGTTCCGGTATTGCTTCCCGTGAGTTTTCCGGAAGCCGAGAGAACGAGATCTCCGTTGAAAGTCTGCGTTCCCGACTTGGAGAGATATTCTCCGGCGACCAGAGTGGCCGTTCCTTCTACCGTGACGGCCTGTCCGTTTGCGTCAAAAACACCGTCGTTAAGTGTCAGATCACCGGCGATTTTGATTTCATTCGCGCATTGAAAGGTGTACGATGAATCCGCCGCGGAGATGATGAGATTGTAGTAATCATACCCGGTGCCGAAATCTTTGACGGTGAAAGGAGACCCGCTCCCTCCGACGTATATCCAGGTTCCCTGGCTGAAGTCATTCAATACGTCCGTAAGGTTTTCCGATCCGCGGAGCTGAACCGTCCCGGTATTCGAAAAATCCGCCCCTGTCATAACCCAATCCTGTCCGTTGAGATCAAATGTTCCCGCATTGTTTGAAAATGAACTGATTACGGTAAGCGGATTTCCGGTCAATTGCAGTGTGCCGGCTCCGCTGTGAATAATTGTGGAAAAATTGTACCCGCCGCTGTCCAGGGTTTGCGTGCCGGTTGTTTTGTTGAAGGTGACGGTACCGTTGCTGTGTTCGAAAGTCCCGGAATTTGAAAAATTACCGGAAATCGTCAGAGTATCCACGGGGGCTTTAAAAGTGCCGCTGATGATGGTCAGGGATCCGTTGATGGCGGCGGCGGTACTCGACTTGAAGGTATCTTTGGTCGTGCTTAAATCATTGATGATGAGATCATAATAGGAAGTCGTGGCGCCGAATTTCGCGATATCGTATTCGTCCGATGTCGCGTCTCCGTCCCCTTCATACTCCACCGTGCCGGAATCGGTATCGAGACTGGTGACATTGGTGAGCGTTTCGTTCCCGTTGAGCCGTATGGTCCCGTTATTGACGGCGGCGGCGGAAGAGGAGAAGGAAAGGTTCTTTCCGTTGAGGACGAATATGCATCCGGAATTCACGGTGAGTCCCGTCATTTTGACGTTGTTTTGCAGAGTGCGTATCGTCGAAGTCCCTCCGATGGTTACATTCCCGAGATCCTGAGAGGCGGTGGTTTTGTCATTGATGTCGCCCGAACCGGTGAAAGTCAGCGAACTGCCTTTCAGGAAAGTCCCGGCCGATTCAATGGTAAGGTTCCCTCCGATCTCGGCCGAGGCGCTGTTTGTACCGAGGTCCAGTGTCCCATCCGTGACGGTCAGATTCCCGCTGAGTTTTAAAGTGCCGTTGACGATTAAGTCGTCGTTCGCACTGCTATTATTCAATTCGATATTATTGAATGTCATGCCGTTGGTCGTGAAAATTTGATCATTGGAACCGGCGAAAATAATATTTCCGGAATTTGCGTCAAAGCTCGCAAGCGCGGCGTCGATATAGAAATTTCCCGAGATGCTGAAATTTCCCGACGGGGCATTGAAGGACCCGGCGGAAAGAATGACATTTTTAGCCGTGATATTGTTTGCGCCCGCGGTGAATGTGCCGCTGCCGGTTTTTCGGAAATCATTGGCGACGATCAGGGGATCGTTGCTGAGCGAGAGTGTCCCGGTGCCGGAGTGAATCAGATTGTAGAACGGGGAATTACCGGATTCGAGTGTCTGCGTGCCGGTGCCGTTGAATGTGACGGTACCGCTGCTGGCCTGAAAGGTCCCGTTATTGGTCCAATTGCCGGCAAGGGTAAGAGCGTAAACGGTTGAGTCGTTGTTATTTTCGGCATACAGCGTTGCGCCCGAATCAATTGTAAGGTTGCCGCTGAGGGTGGTGTTACCGTTTAAATAATAAGGCCCGGCCCCCGAAAGCTGAAGATGATGATAATTGTGATTTTGAATATCTGTGTAATTAGTTCCCGTGTATTTCACGGTGGAATTCGTACCTGCTACGAGCGTGCACATCAGCGGGGTCCCGCTGGTTTGACCGTCTCCCGTGACGGTCAGGGTGTAGCCGCCGGTCCCGAGGTTGACGGTCCCGCCGGTGTGATCGTAATGAAGCTTTGTAATGGTCAAATCGGA
>JAKQXH010000043.1 GCA_029561555.1 Candidatus Omnitrophota bacterium | reverse complement strand
CCGGAGCTTCGTCATCGATGACGAGAACCCTCTGAATCCCCTCCCCCAAACTCGCCCCCTCAATCTGTCCGGCCTGAACCCCCTGATAGGCTGCGCCGAGAGCCCCCGTGTATTCGGCTTCTTCGCCAACCTTGATGCTCAATTTAAGCTTCTTCCCTGCGGCTTTTTGAACGCCCTTCACGATCTCTTTCCCGGATTCGCCCTTCGCGATCCCGCCGACAAACACCACCGTCCATTCGTGAATCCCGGTCACACGCGCAATCTCCCGATAGAGAATCGCAAGATTTGCCCCGAATTCCCGGTACACCTTCCGCGCGATTTTCGCCAGCGGATCTTTTTTGTCCATCGTCAGCCATTCCCCAACCACACGGGGCGTAAGCTCATCCGGCACCGGGATTCCCTGCTCCGCCAGAAGTTCTTTCGTTCTTCGAACCACAAATTCCGCGTTCGCGTAGGATTCAAGATCCCCGTTCATGTTGAATCCTTCGTGATGAACGGCGTTCTCGCCAAAAAATGCCCGGACATGCGCCTCCTGCGGCCCCGCGATCAATTTGCCGTCGATAATGATTCCTAAGCCAAGACCCGTGCCCAACGTATTCAAAATGACATTCCCCGAAAGCCCCTGCATGACCATCTGATAAAAAGCCGCCGTGTTGGCGTCATTCTGATAGCGGATATTTTTTCTTCTTTCCTGAAACGCCCTGAGCGAATCCGTCGTCCCCGGCCGGGATTCTTCCAAATTGGTGATTTTCACGATGGCTCCCGCGGGCGTCACGGGCCCCGGGACCGTCACATAAAGCGCTTTCGCGGCGTCCACTCCAAACCGGGCCGCCAATTCATCCATGCGCTTCTCCAGATATTCGCCAAGAGGCTCCACGATGCCGGCCACCGGCACCGTTTCCGTGAATAATTCCTGCCCGTTCCGCACCACCGCAAGCTTGATATTCGTCCCGCCGATATCGATGCCGATCGCATCGCCTTTTGAATAATCCACAGGCGCTTTTTCGGAAACTTCGGAAACCCGCTCGTCCGCTTCCAGGCGTTTCGCGATCGCGTTAAATTTAATCCACTTCCCGAAAGATGAGAAACTCCCCGTCTCGCCGAATTCCCTTTTTAAAACTTCCGCGACATCCCGGACAATCGCGTGCCGGATTCTCTCTCTTATCGCGCCGGCCGGACTGACGTCGATCGCGACCTCCGTCGCGCCCGTCAAAACTCCCCGAACGTGAATCAAAAGCGCGAGATACCGGATCACATTCTCCCGGTTTTCATAGTAAACGTTTTTGGAAGGGAAAATCACTTCTTCTGCAGCGATGTTTCCGTCCGCTTCACGGACATTGAGGATCAGTTTGAACGGCTGATAGTCTTCGTCCTTCTTTTCCGCTTTCTTCGCACGTTTTCCAGCTTCTTTCGCGAGCGACGCGAAATAACCGTGCCACGCCTCCAAATCATCCAATCCCTCCCCCAGCGACGAACCCACCGCAGCAAGTCCTGAAGCTTTTTCTTCGCCGGCGAGTTCAAGCCGGTAGGTTTTGCCGGCATCCAATTTGCCGAAATATGTAAAATATCCCGTATTTTCGACATGGCTCAGCTTACTTACAGCCGCCGGCTCGCCGGTTTGATTATCGATCAAGGCAATCTTCACCTTATCCAAAACGACTCCCGGCGCGCTCACATCCACGATCACCTCAACGACAAAATTCCCTTTCTTCCCGTGATACCCTTTCACCGTCAGAGAAAGATAATCACCGATATGCGCTTCTTCATACAAATCTCCGACGTTGGGGTGCAATGCCAGCAATTCGGTCAGCTCCCGCAATGCCGCGGCCTGTCCCCCCAGCGATGCGCCGGTTTGCGCGACACGGGTTTGCAGTTCGCGCAGGGTCTCGCGGCTGAAGGTCACCTGGTCCATCGTCTTGCCGCTCAGAATTCTTCCTTCGATTTCAGCCCGCAATGCCGGCTCGATTTCGGCAAATTCTTCGTCCGGCACGTGCTTGTAAATCACGTCGAAAAGAAACATTTCAAGATCCACCAGTAGTTTCACGTATCGTTCGCGGATCCGGTTGTTCCGCGCGGTATCGCGCGTGAATAAAACCGTCCGGCCGTCCATTTTTTCCAGCCGCTCCAGAACTAAACGAATTCTCGCGCGGGCCCGCGAATATCCCGGGGCGTCAAACCTCGGCGGGAAAAAGCGGTCGCGCATTCTTTCGATTTCACGCTTCGCGTCGTAAATCCTCGCGCCTTTCAAAAGGATCTGAACCGGCCGCCGGATCCGGTCGCGGACATGCATCGCTTTCAGAGCCGTGTATTTCGAAATCCGGACATTCTCGTCGATATAATTTTCGATCAGAAATCTTGCCCGGGAAACGGCGCGTTCAAACCGTTCCGCGTCCTTGAACTCAACGGCAAGTTGCGCTCCCAGCAATTCCTCCGCTACCATCGTCCGGGAAGGTTTGTCACCCGAGCCGGCCCATTGAAAAACGATCGCAAGGTCCCGCCGGATCGCCCGCCACGCGTTCTCACGGGCGTCCGCCACGCCGGGGACATTCCTGAGGCCTCCCCGTTTAAGTGCCTTAAACCGGTCCTGGATATCGTCCAAATAGCCCAGCATATCGTAGGCCGTTTCATTCGACCGGAAATAGCCGGCCAGTGTCCCGTTAAACGCCCTGAGCAGATCAAAAATATGCTTGTACCGGTACGTCACCCGCTCCTCGCCCACTTCCGCGATATCGGGACCCGATTTCTCGTCAAAATTCCGCTGAATCGTTTCCCGGGTCTCCTCATCAGGCGCCGTTGAAAGAAGGTACGCTTCCGCGTCCGCAAGAATCACCCCGGCCAGTTGTTCTTCATAAATCTTTCCGCTTGTCAGGGCATCCAAAATATCCCCGGGAACAACCTGGTCCACGGGTTTCCTGATCCGGACCCCTTCGTCTTTGAGCCGCTTAAGCAAAAATTCGCGGAATCCCGCCGTCTGCCAATAAGGGGAAAACAAAGAATTCAGAGTCGCGCGATAATGAATCTCCCTCGTCCGGTAGCCCGCCATTTCATATTCGATCGCGCCTCCGGCCAGCAATTTCTGAACGGTATCGCGGACATACTGCCCGCCGCCCCGGACCTCGCCCGTCGCGGCCGTCAGAAATTCCGGGACCCGCGTCCCGTCCTCGGCGCTTCCCCGGAAAAACACGGGACTCATGAGATAATCCCCGATCGAATCCTCATTCCCGGATTCGGACACGTAACGCATCAATTCCTTGCGGCCGGAAGTCCTCACTCGCTGCCACATCAGCTCCCTCGCGAAAGCTTCCATGTGATAGCGAAGCTGCCACAATCTCGCGAACACGAGCTGATAAGCGTCCGAACCGGGCCGGATTGAAGGATCCGAAAGGAATTTTTCGATCCGGAGCGGATGCATTTCCATCAAAATCAGACGGCTTAAAATATCGCGCGCTTCCTGATTCAGGCGCTCGAGACGTTCCGCTTTAACATCCTTCCCGGCGCACTCGGCCATGCGGCGCAAAATATCTTCATAGCGTTCCGCGTATTGCTGAATTTTCCATCCCAAAATATCCGGGTCCTGAATTTCGTCAATGGCCTGAACGGCACGGACGGAAAGACCGTTGAAATTTTCAGCCGTAAAAGCCCCCCGCATCCCTTCGAACGCGCTCCAGAATTTGATCCTCATGTCGGCAATGTTCCGGGTCTCACGTCCCGCTCGCCGGTAAAATTCCCTGTTCCTGTAATAGCCGTCCATCAAGGCCTTCAGTTTCCGATCAAACGAATCCATGACTCGCTCGGCGCGGGAAGGTTGGCTCCTCATGAATTTCTCGGAACGCCGGAAGGCAACCTGCCGATCCAAGCGGTTCAGATTGATGAATCCCCTCGAAAAATCATTGAGCGCGGTATCGGCCCCGCCCAAAGCGGAAGGACCCGCAATCTGAGCTTCATATAATCGGGCAAACTTTCGGACGGCTTGCTGAATCGCCGGAGTCATCGTGATGTGACGGGCGCGAAGGCCCTGCTTGAGAACATCGGTCACGGCCAGGCGAATCAGGAGGGCGGAAAAAAGTCTTTCGGCCCGTTCGCTATCCTTCAGACGCAGACCCGCCAGGTATTCGTAATATTTATTGAGGACGATAATGCGTCCGTCTTCCCGGACCCATGCCAGCGAATCGGGCTCCGTTTCATCGTTCAAATAACCGGCATACGCTTCGTCGCGCAAAACCGCGTTAAGGACTTTCCCGTCCCGGATTTTCCCGCGGAGGATCTCAAGAACCTTCAATTTAAAATCCCCTGCCAATAATTCTCTGAGAACCGGCCTCACATCTTCCGGAACCGTCCGCGGAATTCTCCGGCTCAGATTCACAATGTCTTCCGCACTACCGATCTTTGCCAACTCCCCGGCAAGCGTCTCTTCATTCAGCGGAATCATCCGGACCGCTTCGTCCAGAATGGATTCTCCCAGGCTGGAAGCCGTCAAACGAATCCGGGCCCGATTCTGAGTTGAATCCAGATAGGTGACGTCAAACAAACCCGCCTGCCGGGTTGCCGGATTGTAAAACACGATTTTGCCGCCCCGGCCGGCCACTACCCTATAATGGCTTCTCGATCCGGCCGTCCGGATTTGCCGGTTAACGGCTTCGGCATCTTCCCGAATTTGCCGCCACTCACTTAACGGGAGCACAATCATTCCCGGCGCGGTAAAAACGAATTCCCCCTGCCCTTGGCTTCCGTTCCGATACGTCCGGAACCCGTTAAACGTCGTCCGGATACCGCCCGCAAATCCCGGTAAATCCAACTTCCGCTCCCCTCCCGGTGTCATCCAAAATCTCTGCCCGCCCAGACTCTGCGCGCTATACGCCTGAACCTGCGCGCCGGGGAAATGACCTTTGGAAACCCAGAAATCCGAAACTTCAAAGCGCCTCATGACATCCGAGATCGCGAAGTAATACATATCCTGATCGCTTGTGAATTTAAATTCAACCCACTGCCATTCCTTACCGCGGATGCTCACCACTTGTTTTCCGCTGAAGAAGCCTTTCATCTCCACCCGGAATTCAGTGTCCCCGGCCGGTGCGCGCACTCTGAGATACGCATAGTGATACCCCTGGCCTCTTCCGGGGATTCTCATTCCCTCCGGCACGGATCTTCCGAGAAAATGCCACGGATCTTCTTCAACCCGGCAGATGCCGTCGTCTCCGATCGTGTGCAGCAAAGTTCCGTCGGGAAAAGGACGTTCTCCGTTCTCCATCGCGTGGATGGCCGAAAAGAAATGCACCGAGGTCTCCGGCTCATCCGGAACAATCGGGACTTTCCCAATTTGGGTCAGAGTCGAACGAAAGCCGTCCCGCTCGGCTTCCCGCTCGGCTTTTTGGGCTTCCGCGGAAGACAGGGGCGGCCTAAACTGCCCGAATGATCCGTTTGACGTGTGAACAACGGGAAAAGCATTCTGATACTCCGTCTGAACCATAGCGGTAAACCGGTCATATTTTCCGTCCGCCCTCAGCGCATCGGCAATCTGCCGGTGCGTCCCTCCCAAAAGGGCGAGGGCCGTCGTGCCTTTCACGTCCCAAGTCACAATCGGCGTCGTCGTTCCCACGACCGTTTTCCCGTCCATCGAATCCACGCGAAACGATTCCGACATCCCCAAAGGGCCCTGCATTTTGGGAAGTCCGAGCATCTGATCCAGCCATAAAAGTCCCGGACCGGCATTTCCTTCGGCCTGCGCCGCGAGAATCACCGGAAACGCGGCGTAAGGCGTAACCACGTTTTGGCTCGCGGGAAACTTGGCCAGTTCGGTGATCCCGAAATTCGCGGCATAGCCGGGTTCACGCGGATTGACGGGATTCGGTAAATGCGCCGCCGCCATCAGTCCCGGAATGTTGTTCTGCGCGGAATAAATCGTCCGCGCCTTCTCTCCGTTGATAAAGATTGTCCGGGCGATATCGACGTCCACGTACGGGAGGACCAAATATTTCCATTGCTCGTGTGCCGAAAAATAATGCCCCCGCGCGACGGTCAGCGGACCTTCGGGAGTTTCAAATTCAACCGGTTGAAGTTCCCCTTGCCGGGTTTCCCACAATGCCTGAACTTCGGCATCACTCAACCCGCCGAAAAGGCTCATAAAAAACGTCATCAATTCCCCTTCGTAGGGATCCGCGAGAAAATAACCGCCGTCCCGCAGAGAATAATTCCCCGGGGTCGGTTTCGCACCGGCATTTCCGATTTGTGCCTCTCCCCGGATTCTGCCGTCGCCTTCATAAAAAACCTGCCGGACATTCGTCCTCAGAAGATCGAAATAGTTTTTGTACCGCCCTGCCAAATCATGTTCCCCCGCTTTTTCAAGCGCATGATAGGCAAGGTAAATGGCCCATGCGAGCTGACCGTTGTCGAGAGCGGGGACGCGGTCCGCCCAATCCGTCGTCGGGCGAAGCCCCGCATCCGAAACTTCAAACCAGGGCAGGAACCCGCCGAAACCGGGATAAGCCTGATTGAATCGTTCATAGCTTGCGATCTTGCGCTCCAGAATTTTTTTGGCCGCTTCCGCAGGCACAATCAGCCGGGCATTGTCCGCCCCTTCAATCGAAAGGGCCAAAAGGGAGATGTGCAAAGATTCTTTGGACGGCGCGCTCCAACCGCGGGGAGTTCCCAAAGGCCTCAGGGTTTGGGAATCCAGAACCTGCCCGTCATACGTCAACCCGGATGCGCCGTTAAAAGCAAGCCCTCCCTGATAGAAAGCCGTTTCCCGCTCCAAAACCTGCCGGACAAATCTCTGCTGAATCTGGACCTGGCCGGACAAATCGGAAGCCGGGACCTGTTCCGAAAATACCGAAACGTAGCGGCCGGAATAATCCGGTTGGCTCGCCGCTTGCGAAGGAGTAATGATTCCGACATTTTCCACCGCTCCGGACGTCGTACAACCCACAATACCCAGCAACGCCGCCAAAAGCAGCTCTCTCCTTCCGAAACTTAGATTGAGTTTCAAAGAAGATGCGGTCTCGATCAAAGACAGCAGGCTCAGCCCCGGAGAAGAAAAGCGGAGTTTTTCCCAGAAGTCCATGTCTCTGCCTAAAGACGCCGCCATCGCAAACGGCTGAAAGGGTTTCATCTCCGGGCGCGCGGAAGGGATTTCCCCGTCCGGGGCCTTCGAAGGAATAAGCTTACGGGATTGTCCCTCGGCAAAATGCGGGAGGGATATTTCCCGTTCACCGTCCGCGATTCTTCGGAGCAAGGTATCGGTATCTCCGACGCCGGATTCCGTGAGCGCAAGTTCGACGGCCGCTTTCAAAGGCCGTTCGTCCTCCGCCGCAGACCGGCCGATCCGTTTGGGATTGAGGCGCAAAGGGACTTCGATTTCGGAGCTGGCTAAAATCCGTGTTTCGCCGAGCATGGCGCGAAGATAAATTTCCTGGCTGTTCCCCGGAGAGGCCATCCTGGGCGAAACGCACGCGTAAGAATACCCCCGTTCTTTCAGCCGTTCGCCGATCCCCTCGGAATGGAATCCCCCCGTCACGATAATGGAACGGACTTGATTTCTTTCATTCATCACGTCTTCGATCCTGCGGATGAAATGCGCCTCCCGTTCTTCCGCCAAACGGTAAAAATCGAGCGCTTCATCGAACAAAGCGTTAACGGACGCATCCGCGGAAATACCAAGATCCTTCGGCGCGAGCGATTCCGCCCGCCGGACAATCACCGAAGGGTTGACCCGGTCTTTTCCGTTCAGAACGGTTTGGTACTCTTCCCGGGAGAGTTCCAAGCGAAGGAGTTTTTCGAGCAGAACGAGATCTTGAATCAACCGGACCAGTTCCTTTTCTTCCTCGCGGACCGCAAGCCGGTCGAAAAGAGCGTCCGTCAAATCGCCGATTTCCTGAAAAAGGAGCCGGGATTCGATTTCCGACTGAAGGATCAGATATTCGGCGCAAAGCGTGAAATGAGGATAATGCCGGAAATCAAGGCCCCGGGGACGGGCTTGCTCGTAAATCCTCTCGAAAAGGAATCTCGGATGAAAATTGCCCGACGCGGAAGCGAAAAGGTCAAGCCCCCGAAACTCCCTCAAAAGCTCGCCGTCCACTTTCCCTTCTAAAAATTTCGCTAATTTTTCTTTTTCTTCCGCCGCTTTTTCGCGGTCCAGCCTTTTTTCGATCTGCCGGAGTCTCAGCACCCTGAGAATCGACCCCCGGGCACCCTGAGATTCCGCGTCCGGGAGATTCATTCCCAAAGCTTCGCCGCCCGATTTTTCCAGAACGCCCAGGAAACTCAGAAGGTCCGTCCGTCCCTCCCGGTACCGCCTCCACTCTTTCACGAAATCTCTCAGCTCGTTCGAAAAGAAACGGCTCTCAAGCAAATCCACCGAGCGGCTGACCGAGACGATAAACGCCTCCGATTTCCCCCGATCGGAAATCACTTTCCGGAAGCGTTCCAGGTCCGCGAGATACGCGTCGGGATCTTCGATCCCGTAGGCTTCGACCGGAAAAGACGCCTCGGAAAAATTCCGATCGAGAAGGAACATCTCCGCCCCCGTGAATTCCCCGTGCTTCATCAGGATATCCGCGACCCGCAGGTTGATCTCGTTGTCTTTGAAAAAACGGAAAAGCCGCGGATCTAATTTTTCATTTGCGCCTTCGAGGAACAGGACTTTGAATCCGTAGCGATCGGTTAAGTAACCGATAATCTTCCGGATGTTCTTTTGTGCCTCGTAGCTGCCGTGCGCATTCTGAATGTGCACCAACAATCCCTTCCCCCGGGATCCGGCGGATAAATTTTCCACCGTTCCGAGTTCCGAAGGAATTTCAAGGGGCCGTATTGAGTCCCCTTCCGGCACGGCCAAATCCGGGCGCCCCCATGCCGCAGTTTCGCCCGTCACCGGCGCCGAAAAACAAACCGTCTGAACGAAAAATACAAGTAAAGTCCCGAGAGAGATAATTCGTTTTAACATCACTTTTGAGGCACTCCTTTAGTATAAAAATGGCTATACTTATTTTAAGTATTAAAATAAGTATAGGTAAAATTTACCATCAACTTTGAGAAAAATCAAGTTTAAGTGTCAGTTTCTAAGCGAATCGGGAATAGACGGAAAGACTGGCTGTCTATTGGAGAATGGCAACTCATTATTCTGAATAAGGTTACGAGAAATCACTCCTCACGATTTCCGAGAGGAAACGACCGAAAAAAAATCCGACTGATAAACTCTCTGAATGACTTCGGCGGGAGACAATTCTCTCAGGCATGAACGATGAAGACAATTTGAATGGTAACGAAAATTCTTATAACAGGGACGGCAATCCAAATCACTCCGGCCGATAGCCAGATAAGCGGGCCCCCGGGGATAAGGGCCGTAAACTTTCTCATCCACCGGACCGTAAATCGCAACGCACGGGACGTCAAGCGAGCGGGCGATGTGAACCATTCCCGAATCGTTCGCCAAAAGATAGCGGGCCCCCTTTAAAACGGCCGCCGAATCCACAAGCGAAATTTTTCCGCAGAGATTGACGCCCTTGCCTTCATAAGCCTCCAGCAATTCTTCCCCCAGACGGAATTCTCCGCCGCTGCCCAGCACGATCACCATCTTAGCGGGAAAACGGCTCCGAAAAGCATTTAGGACTTGCGCAAAAAAAACGGGCGGCCAGCGTTTAAATGAAGCGTCTTTTCCCCAACTGTCACCGCCTCCGGGGACCACGGCAATATACGCTTCCCCCTCGCGGATTCCGCAGTCGCTTAAGATTTTTCCCCGGCGCGTATCGTCTTCCGCCCTGAAAAAAAACTGGGGATGGCAGTCCACTTCCGTTATTTCTAAAAAGCGGAGCAGTTCCGCGTAATGTTCCGCAACCGGCTTGCCCGAAAATCCGGCGGGGAGAGAAAGCTTCCGGGAAAGGAATATTCCTCGCTTCTTATAATCAAACCCGATCCGCTCGGGGATCGCAAGAAAAAAACGGGCGAAAAAAGCGTATTCGCGGGAAAGAGAACAATCGATCAGGACATGGTAACGGATCTTCAGAAGCCGGAAAATCAGGCCGCCGATTTCAAAAAAAGTCCTGAAAAGCCCCTGCCGCTTCAGTTTGTCCCGGTCGATCACGAAAATCCGGTCAATCAACGGGTTGCGTTCGAATACTTCACGGGTACGGCTGCCGAGCAGCATGTCCACCCGTTCGGCCATTCCCCGTTCTTTCAATGTGCGGATCAGGGGCGTGACAAAAAGGCTGTCCCCGATTCCGAAAGGCTGAACGATTAGGATCCGTTTCATAAGGCCTCAATACGGTTCGAGAAAAAATTTTTCCAACCCGCGCACGGCATCCAGCACCTCGTCGACTTTCAGGGCGCGGAGGCACAAAAAATCGATTTCACAGCCGTCCGCCAGGCAGAAAAAACAACCGACATCTTTCTGAACATACCGGGATTTTCCGCCCAGAGGACCCCACCGCTTCGAGCTCAAGCCCGGTTCATTCCTCCCGAAAATCGAAAGCACCGGTGCCCCGCAGGCAACCCCGATATGCACGGGCCCGGAATCGTTCGAGACGACAAGTCTTGCCCATTTGAAAAGCCAGCCCAGCATCCCGAGCGAAAGCTTTCCGGAAAGATCAACCGCTTTATGCCGCATCAGGTTTCGCACCGTTTCGGCGCGAGGGGCATCCGCTTCCGAACCGATCAAAACGGGCCGCAGCCCGTAGCGTTCGTACAAAACGTCCGCCAGCATCGAAAACCGTTCGGCCGGCCATATTTTCGAAGGGGAACTGGCCGAAGGGCTGATCACGGCATAACGCTCCTCCCGGGGACGAAACCCCAACGGGCCGGCCAGTCTCTCCAACGCCACCCGGTTCGCTTCTTTCAACGGAAAAAACAGTTCCAACCGCGCGGGCTTCGGGACGCCGATGAATCGCAAAAGGTCGAAATTATATTCCGCCTCATGGCGGGCCCCCTCCGCCTTTCTCTCTTCGATCCGGTGAGTCAACAGACGCCCTCCCTTCCGGTCATAACCGATCCGGACGGGAATCCCCGCCCAAAAAGCGGTCCGGTGCATCCGGTGGGTCGGATGCAAATGCACCACGGCGTCCCACTTCCCCCGGCGGAGCTTCAGGATAAAAACAAAATTCCCCCAAAGCTCCCTCTCCGCCCCTTTTTTATCGTAGACGATCGTTTCATTGATAAAAGGATTTCCCTCGACGATTTCGCGGGCATGCGGAAGGACCACCACCCCGATATGAGCATCCGGAAAAGTTTCCCGGACCGCTTGAAAAACCGGCGTGCTCAAGGTCACGTCCCCGATCCGGTCGGTCCGCGTAATGAGAATCCTTCGGAGGGAGTTCTTAGGAATTTCCCGCATGAAACAATTCTCTTTTTCCGAAAATCCGGATGCAGGCGCGATAAACCTCGTCGGGATCCAATCCCACCAGGCAGGCTTTGGTTTCCGGGATCAGGCATTGCGCCGCTCCGCAGGGAGAACACGGCAGGTCCCTCCGGATGATCAGACGGCTCCCGGATTCCCGTCCGAATCTCCGGTAATCCGTCGGGCCGAAGAGCGCGACGACGGGCGCTTTCAATTCATAGGCAAGCTGCAAAGGAGCGCTGTCGTTCGAAACCACAAGCTGAGCAAGGCTCATTAAAGCGGCCAACTCCCGGAAAGAAGTCTCCCCCGTAAAATCAATCACGCCGCCCGAGGAACGGGCGAGAATCCCGTCCACCACGGGCATGTCGGCCTTGGCCCCCGCCAGCACGACTTTTTTCCGGCCCTCCCGGATCAGACGATCCGCCAGGGCGGCAAAGCCCTCGAGCGTCCAGCGTTTGAGGCTGCTCTGCGCGCCCGGAGTGATCAGGACCAGATCGGCCGGGTCGATTTTTTTCTCCGCGAGTTTCCGGCGCATATTCCGAACGTCCTCATCCGAGTAAAAATCAAAAGGGGCCTCCAAATTCCAGTCGAGATTCAACCGCTCGACGGCCGGTCGCATGCACGCAAGATGCTGATCCCGCTTGGCGAGGATTTTCTTGAGCTTCTTGCGGGCCAGAGACGTCCGGTGCGGCGCGCCCAGGAGAAAAGGGATCACGGTATTTCTCAGATCCACCACCAGGTCGAAATCATAACGCTGGAGTTCGCGCACCAGCAGCCACTTGTCCCACAGCGAAAGCGTTTTATCGTACACGATCACTTCGTCAACCGCTTTTGCCGAGGCAAAAATATTGAACGCGCGGGGCCCGACCAGAACGGTAATCTTTGCCTCCGGAAAATTCCCGCGCAGCACCGAAAGGCAGGGGATCGTCAGGATCACGTCCCCGATATTCGACAGCGTGATGAAAAGGATCCTCTCAATCACCGGGAATGCCTCTCCAATAGTTTTTCGCGTTGAATCGTCTCCAGGACCCTGTCGGGCTTGATGGAATTCATCGCATAGCCCGCCCGGGAATCCGAGCGGATCACCGTGCTTTTTGCGTAACCCTTGGGAGAAAACAACTGCGGATCGGTCGGACCGAAAAGCGCCAGCACCCTGGCCCCGACTCCAGCCGCAATATGGAGCGGGCCGCTGTCGCCCGAAATCACGAGCCGGCACCTGGAAAAAACCGCCCCCAATTCGCCGAGGGACGTATCGCCGCATAAAGAACAGAACCGCCCCTTCCTCGCGAAATGCGAGATGTCCGTCGCGAGGGCATCGTCCGCCTGATTGCCCGTGACCACGAAAGAGCAGGGGTAACGCACCGCGATCATGTCCGCCAATTGGGCAAAATACCGGGCCGGCCAGCGTTTGTTGGAGCGATTGCCTCCGGGATTCAGGGCGATCAGGAAATCCGTATCAAATCCTTTCTTCTGCAAAAACCGGCTGACCTTTTGTTCGTCTTCCCTCGAAAAATAGAATTCACAGCAGGGATCCACGCTCACCCGGAGACCGGCGTTCTTCAAAAGGTCGAGAAAATAGTTCACCTGATGCTTCTTCCCTCCCGTGATCTTGACCGCCTTCGTCAGCAAAAACGAACGCCCCTTGGTGGCATAACCGATCCGCTGCTTCACGCCGCCCAACAACAGCAGCAGGGCCCGGGTAAACGAACGGTGGAACAAAAACCCGATATCGATTTTTTCCTTTCTCAAACGCAGGACAAAATCCCACTTCGCCTTCAAAGACCGGTGGGATGTTTTTTCGTCAAAGGGGATGATGCTGTTCACGTACGGATTCCGCTTCAGGATTTCCGCGCAGCGAAGCGGGGTCGCGCAGACCAGATGCGCGGAGGGATAATTCTGCCGGATGGCCTTGATCGCGGGAGTTTCAAAGAGGACGTCGCCAAGCCAGTTTTTCGTAAAAATCAATATTTTCATATCTTGAGAGGCTCCTTTTCGGTTGCCAACAGTTGTTCGATCCGCTGAAACACCTCTTCACATTCAATAGACGGCATGCAGAGGAATTCCTTCACTTTGCAGCGCCCGGAATAGCAGGGGACGCAGGAGAGTTTTTTCTGAATCACGGCAAAATTTTTCGCGGGAGGAAGATGCCGGCGGGGATCGGTCGGCCCGAAGAGCGCGACGAATTTCGTGCCGCAGGCCGCCGCGACGTGCATCGGAGCGCTGTCGGCCGTCACCAGAAGATCCAGCCTCCGGATCAATGAAATCCACTCCCCCACAGGGGTCCGCCCGATCAGGTTGATTACAAACGGAAGTTTCTCGCGTTCGAAAAGCGCCCCCGCGCGGGAAGCCTCCCGGCCGCCGAAAAGAATGACCCTCGCGTTGAATCGTTCATTGACCTTCCCGGCCAGTTCTAAAAAACGTTCGGCCGGCCAGTTTTTGGTCGGCCATTTCGAACTGGCGGAAAGAGAAAACCCGATCAGCCGCTGGCCGGGGCTGACCCAATGTTCGGCGAGCAGCGCCCCGGTCTTCTTCTCGGCCTCTTCTTCCGGCCACAGCTCAAGCCGGTCGTCCGCTTCCGTGATGCCCAAGAGCTGAAGCAGACGGAACTGATGCCGGACGGGAGAAATCCCCTGCGACTCGAACGCAACCGAATGCGTGAGAAGCGAACCGGTCCATTTTCTCCGGTACCCGTAGCGGCGGGATATCCCCGCCAAAAATGCCAGCAAATGGGTCTGCGAATTATTCTGAAGATCCAGCGAGAAATCGAATCCTTCCTTCCGGAGGCGGCGGGCCAGCCGCAAGAGCCTTCTCCAGCGGTTCCGGGCATGCCGTTCATACGTGATGATCCGGTCCAGATACGGGATGGTCTTGGCGACCGGATACCAGCGGGAATCCACCGCCAAAGTCACTTCCGAATCCGGAAATTTTTTCTTCAACGCCCGAAAACTCGGGACGGCAAGGATCAAATCCCCCAGAGATCCCAGTTTGAGGACCAGAATCTTTTTCCGGGAAAGGGCCTTTTCGTAGACCCGGACCGTCTTCTCCGCCAGGATTTCAAGGGAAAAATGATTCTCAATCTTCTGCCGGAAGGACTTCGCATAATTTGCCCGCTTCTCCGGATGCTGCCATAAATCCACAAAAGCCCGGGCAAGCGCTTCGTCATCGCCGGACGGGACCAAAATCCCGTCTTTTTCATGCTCGATAATTTCGGTGACCCCCCCGACTCGGGTCGACACCACGGGAGTCCCTCTCGCGCCCGCTTCGATCAGGACGCGGCCGAATCCTTCCTGCACGCTCGTCGTCAGGGCAAGGACATCGGCCTTTCGCAAGATCTCGGGGATGTCATTCCTCCGCCCCAAAAAGCAAATTCGTCCTTGAAGTCCGAATCGCGCGACGAGACGGTCCAATTCGGCGCGATATCCTTCCCGGCCTTCCTCACAATCACCGACAATCCAGGCCTCAAGGCCCGGGATGTGCATGGCTGCCAGACAAATCGAGCGGATGAAATGCGGATGGCCTTTGATGGGCGTCAGCCGGCCGATATTGACCGCTATAAACTTCTCGCGCTTTTCCGCGGCACCGGCTCCGGGCTCAAACGGATAGCGCGCCAAATCCACCCCGCGGTAGATCAGGTTGAGCCGTTCGGGGGGGACCCCGAAATCTTCCTGCATGTGTTTCCCGATAATCTTGGAAATCACGATCACTTCTTTCCCCCAACCCATCACACGGCTCATCGCGTGAGTCGAATAATATCCGTGGCAGGTCGTCACAAAAACCGCGCCGGTCCGCCGCGCGGCCAAAAACCCGATCCATGCCGGAACCCGGCTCCGCGCGTGGACGATGTCGATCCGGTTCCGGACAATGAAATCCCGGACGGTTTTCACCAGCAGAAGAGACGTCAGGGCTTTTCGGTGGACGGGAAGAGTAATATGCGGGATCCCCGCTTTGACCAGTTCTTTGACCATCCCGCCCCCGGAAGACATCACGAAAACTTCATGCCCCATTTTCTTCAGGGCACGCGCCACATCAACCGTTCCCGTTTCCACCCCTCCCGATCTCAGGGCGGGCAGCATCTGTAAAATTTTCATTGCCGTTTCCGATGCATTCGTCAGTAGAATTTGATGTAGAAATATTATAAATTTAAAAGTTCAGGATAATAGATCGTGTTCGATCTTACAAGATTTTTAATATCTTTTCCTTGATCCCTTCCCGGATTTCCCGGGAAAGCTCCGCGCCTTTGCTCTCTGAACGGCCGGGGACAAAACAGGACCCGCTGATGTCGATGGGATCCAAAATCCGTACCAGTCCTTTCTCCGAAAGATTTTCCTGAAAACGGCGGTGTTTTTCCGGAAGATTGCCGGTGCCGGCTTTTAAAACAAAAACCGGCCTTCCCGAGCAGACCGCCTCCGAAATCATCGCGACGCTGTCTTCGGTGACAAAAACCGCCCGCGAAAGCCCCAGCATCCCGTAAGAAACATTCGGGATGTTTTTTTCGTTCGCGATCACAACCAACGGGAATGAAGTGCCGCTGCCGCATTTTTCCTTGATCAAACATTCGATCTCGGTCCGGGTCCGCCGGGAAGTCGTCAGCAGAATTTTAAAACGGCTTTCCCGCGAAACCTCGAGAAGCTTCTCGATCGCCCCGCCGATTTTATCGCGCCGAAGCGCATAATCCCGCGTGTCCCCGCCGACAAAAAAACTGACGTACGGCGCATCGGCAAGCCTCTGCTCGTTTTTCAACCGCTCTCCTTCCGCGCAAAGCAGTTTTTCCGTCACGAGATTCGGCATCATTTCGGTGTAGAGAACATGCCGCGCTTTCACCGGCGCGTCATGCCGGGGCGCGATCACCAAGTCGTACCGGCTCCGCCGGAACGGAAACGGCGGTTTCATCAGCACAACGGTCTTGGCCTTGTTTTCCCGGGCGACCCAAGCATGCACCGGCAGAAGAGAAGACCCGCAGGAAACCGTGAAATCGGCATAGCAGGACGCCAGCTCCGGCCAGCACTCATCCTTCAGAAAAAACCGGAGCCATGCAAGACGTCCCCGTATCCAAGGCCTCAGAAAAAAACAAAGCCCGGTCAGCGCGAACCGATGCCACGCGCTTCGATACCGGACCGGCTGAAATTTAAAACGGAATTGACAGCCGCGCTCCTCCGCCGCCTCGCCCAAAATATCCGCCACCGCTTTCAGCGAAGACTCATGTCCGGCTTTGCCGTCACAGAGAAAAAGAAACGTTTTGGTGAAACAGTGTTTCCAGCGTTTGTGCTCCCAAAGCCAGTGGTCGGGATACCGGCGGACAAACGCTTCCAGAGTCGAGTAATATTCCTGAAGTTTTTCCCGGATCGGAAGCGGCTCGCCCGACGCATCGTAAATTTTGATTTCGGGAAGAACGTGAACCAGATGATCGGTCCCGTTTTCCCGGACGCTGAAAACCGGCAGCACGGCGCATCCGGTTCTCTGAGCGATCGCGATAGGGCCGGGGGGCGCAGTCGTGATTCTTCCTAAAAATTTCACCGGAACGCCTTCCCGGTCACTTCCCTGATCTCCGACCACTCCCACCACAGAGCCGTTCCGAAGCGCCCGGATCAACTCCCGGACGGAAGCCCCTTTTCCGATCTGTTCGGCCCCGTGATACGTCCTCAGGCCGTTCAAAAATTCATTGAGCCGTTTCGGCTTCTGATCCCGGGCCAGCACTTTGAGCGGATAGCGGTAAAAGCAGGAAATAACCGACAGCAGTTCCCAATTCCCGAAATGGGCCGTCAGAAAAATAAGGCCCTTTCCCTTCGCCAGGGCCTCATCGATGCGTTTCACGTGAGGGACCCGGACATGGGCATCGATATAACGCTGATCCATTTTCGGAAACCGGAGAATTTCGGCAACCGACCGGCCGAAATTCGCAAAACTATTTCCGGCAATCCGCCGCATCTCCCGCGGTGAGTAGACGCCCTCAAAAGCGGCCTTGAGATTCAGGTAGGAAACCCCTTTCCGGGAACGGACCCGGTAAGCGAGCCGGCCCACCCAAGCGCCGAGTCCGAGGGCAAGTTTCAAGGGCAAAGCCTGAAGCAGGCCGGAAATGAGTTTCAAAAGCCACAATGCCGCAAAATCCCCGAATTCCCCCGAACGCCGTTTCACGTGACGGCTCCCGGATTCGTCAAACGCTTCCCTTCCAGCAATCCGGCCAGTCGTTCCGCCAACCGTTCTCCCCCTTGAATGATCCGCAATTCCATCTTCAGCACCCAGGGATTTAAGATCCCGCGAAACGATTCGCTTGCCCGGAAAAAATCCTTCTCGGTCGTGATCAACTCGGTCACGCCGCTCCGTCCCAGAAAATCCCGGATCTCAAACAGTTCGGTCTTCCGGAAGTGATGGTGATCCGGAAATTCGAAAAATTTCACCGTCTCAATGCCGACCTCTCCCAGTGTCTTCCGGAACGAAACCGGGAACCCGATTCCCGAAAGCACGGCCGCCCGAACGCCCCGGAATGATTCGGGAAGCCTGGTTTCTCCCGTAAAGGGGCGGCAAAAGCACAGGGGCCTGTGGGCCGCCTCGATGCAATCGATACCGGGTGAAATCGACCGGATTCTCTCCCAAAGCCTCCCGATTTCAGACGGGTTCATCCCTTCTGTGTGCGTCAGCACGACGCTGTGGGCCCTCCTCAACGCGCTGACAGGTTCCCGCAAACTCCCGCGGGGGATCAGAAAGCCGTTCCCTTCCGGCGAGCGCCCGTTCATCATGACAATGTCCCAATCCCGGGCCAGACGCCAATGCTGAAAGGCGTCGTCACAGATCACCAGATCGATTTTAGAATCCCGGAGGAAACGCTCCGCGACCCGGGCCCGGTCTCTCCCGACTCCCACCCGGATGGAGGGAAAATTCTCCCGAAGCATTTTCGATTCGTCATTCCCGTATCCCCGGATCAAAACCAGCGGCATCTTGCCCGCGGCCAAAACCCGCTTCACGAGCTCGGCCACAAAAGGCGTTTTTCCCGTCCCTCCCCACGTCAGATTCCCCACGCTCACGACCGGGACAGAAAGCCTTTTTTTCGGAAAGCTCCCCGACTCATAAAGCGCCCGGGTCATGGCGCTCCCCGCGCCGTAAAAAAGACTCCCGCCGCGTAAAACGCCTCTCAGGAACCGGGCATCCAAACTCTGCCGGGAGCCTTCGATCACCGAAAGAAAATAGTCCGTCAGGCGCGCCATGGTTTCCCGCCCTCCGGGGAGTTCCGCGGACGCTCCCGCAGGAACTTCTCGACATATTCCGCATTTTTTCTCGTGACCCCCTGCAGGCTTTTTACCACCTGGAAAGCCGCGATCCCGAGCGCTTTCGCGAAATTTTCATCCTTCAGAATCTTCGCTAAATTTCCGCAAAGCTCCCCGCCGTCTTTCGCGATCAGCACGGCCTGTTTTTCCAGAAATTTTTCATAAACGGCCTGGAAATTAAACACGCAGGGGCCCGAAATAATCGGTTTCCTGAAAATGGCCGCCTCAATCGGATTGTGCCCCCCGTGCCGGATAAAACTTCCGCCCACCACCGCGGCATCGGCGACGGAATACCAGTTTTTCAATTCCCCCAGCACATCCAGAATCAAGACGTCCGGCATCTCGCCGGGAATCTCCTTCAGGACCGAAATTCTCTGGGACGAAACGCCCGCGCGTCCCGCCGCAATCTCGATTTCATCGGAGCGGCGGATGTGCCTCGGCGCAAGGACCAGACACAATTTCGGATTTTCCGGCCGAAGCCTGCGGAAGACATCCAGCAAAAGTTCGTCTTCTCCCGGATGCGTGCTGCCCGCCACGATCAGCCTTCTCCCCGCCGCTTTCAGGCGCTCGCCCCATGCCCTCATCCGGGGATCGGCTTCCTCCCCGATAAAATCAAACTTCATATTTCCCGTATCCGTGACCCGGTCCGACGGCGCGCCCAGTGAAACAAACCGTTCGGCGTCACCCGGAAACTGCACGAGCAGAAACGCGATCTTCCCGAGAAGGCCCTTCATCAGAGGCCGGATCAGCCGGTACCGGGAATAGGACCTCGGGGAAAGCCTTCCGTTGACAATCCCGACGGGGATCCCGCGCCGGGCGGCTTCCGTAATCAGGTTGGGCCATAACTCGGTCTCGGCCAGAAGGATCAGCTCGGGGGAAAGGGCACCGAGGACCCTCCCGACAATCACGCTGATATCAAACGGAAAATAAAACACGGGATTCCCCGGAAAAAATTTTTTCGCGGTCGCCTGCCCGGTCGGCGTCACGGTGGAAATCACGACCAGCCGTCCGGGGAGGCATCGGTTCAATTCTTCGACCAGCGGTTTCACGGCATACACTTCCCCCACGCTGACCGCGTGGATCCAGACCGTTCTGGCGGATTTCACCCGGCCGAGAAACTCGGGGGAAAAAATTCCCATCCGCTCGCGCAAAAGGCGTTTTTTTTCCTTCTCTTCCTTGAGCCGTTTCAGGAAAAAAGGGAAATAACTCACGGCAAAAACGGAAAACGCCAAGTCATAGAAGAATCTCATCGCGCCTCCATTCAAGCACGGGGATGCGCGGCATCATACACCTCTTTGAGCCGCTTGGTCGTCACATGCGTGTAGATCTGGGTCGTCGAAAGGCTCTCATGCCCCAGAAGTTCCTGAACGCTCCGGAGATCCGCCCCGCGGTCCAGAAGGTGCGTCGCGAAACTGTGCCGGAGCATGTGAGGAAAAATTTCCTTTCCGAGTCCGATTTTCCGGGCGTATTTCAGGAGGATCCGCCGCACGCTCCGGTCCGTGAGCCGCGTGCCCCGGCGGTTGAGGAAAACCGCGTCCGACGAAACGCCCTTCCCGGAAGGCTTCTTCTCGAGATACGCCTCAAGCGCCTCCTGGGCTTTTTTCCCGAGGGGGACCAGCCGTTCTTTCTTCCCCTTGCCGCGAATCCTCAAGACGCCCCCCAGAAAATCGGCCTCGGAAAAATTCAATCCGACCAGTTCGCTCACCCGGATGCCGGAACTGTACAAGGTTTCGAGAATCGCCCGGTCCCGTCTTGAGGCAAACGCATCTCCTTCGATCGAATCCAAAAGCCTCTCGATTTCCTGGACCTCGAGAAAGTGGGGAAGTTTTTTCTCCCGCTTGGGGGTCGCCAATCCCGCCGACGGATTATTCTCGACGACCTCCTCGCGGACGAGGAATTTGAAAAAAGAACGGAGGCAGGAAAGTTTCCTCGCGATGGAACTCTTTGAATATTTCTTCTCGGTCAGAAAAGCGAGGAATTTCCTGATGAACAGGTAGTCGATTTCCTTCAGGGGCCGGTCTTTGGCGAAGCCGGAAAACTCCCTCAGGTCAATTTTATAATTCGTGACCGTATGGGGCGAAGCGTTTTTCGCCTGCAGCGAGGCGAAAAAATCTTCAAGATGATTGCGAAGCATCTTTCTCCTGAACGGCCCCCGAAACGTTCTCCGCCGTTCCCGGCGCCGTTTGAGACCCGGGGGGCTTGGGTAATTCAGAAGCGACATACCGGCATTGCGGATACCGGGAGCAGCCGTAAAATCGCCGTCCGTTCCTCGACCGGCGCTGGACCATCTCCCCGTCGCAGCCTTCGTTCGGGCAGCGAAACCCGGTCGGAATCGAACGGGTGTAGCGGCACTCGGGAAATCCGGAACAAGCCAGAAATCTTCCGAAACGCCCCTGCCGGATCACCATGACCTTCCCGCAAATATCGCATTTGTGTTCGGTCACGATGGGCTCCTGCCGCATGTCTTCCATCGTCTCCCGGGCCTTTTCCAGATCCTTCTGAAAAGGCTCGTAAAATTCTTTCACGGCCGTCGCCCAATCCAATTCCCCTTCCTCGACTTTGTCGAGTTCGTTTTCCATGTCCGCGGTAAAGTCATAATCGACGATTTTTTCGAAGTGTTTCAGCAAAAGATCCGTCACCAGCTGCCCCAATTCCGTGGGGATCAACGCCCCCGACTTCCGCTCCACGTAATGGCGCGCCAGCAGGGTATGAATCGTCGGGGCGTACGTGCTGGGCCGGCCGATGCCTTTCTCTTCCAGCGTTTTGACCAGGGAAGCGTCGTTATAGCGCGCGGGGGGTTTTGTGAAATGCTGGGCGCTCTGGATCTCGTGCGTATTCAATTCTTCCCCTTTCTGCAGAGCGGGGAGTTCAAACACCTCGGGTTCTTCTTCTCCGTCGGGCTCCTTCTTTTCTTCGCCGGGAGCCGGTTCGTCCGGCGTCCATTCGTTGTAAACGACGGAAAACCCCGGGAAAATATTCTGCATCCCCGTTGCCCGGAACGCATAATCGGCCCCCGCAAGAATGGACACTCCGATCATCCGGTCGATGGCTTCATTCATCTGCGAAGAAACGAATTTACTCCAAATCAGCCGGTAAAGTTTCCATTCATCCTGCGAAAGATATTTCCGGACCGAATCCGGAATCCGCTCCGTGGCGGTCGGACGGATCGCTTCATGGGCGTCCTGAGCGCCTTTTTTCGACTTAAAAACATTCGGCTCGGACGGCAGATATTCCTCCCCGTACTTTTTCCCGATGAACCGCCGGACGTCAACAATGGCATCCTCGGCCACCCGGACGGAATCCGTTCGCATATACGTAATCAATCCGACGGTCCCTACGTCGGGCCCCAAATCGATCCCCTCATAAAGCCGCTGCGCGATCTGCATGGTCTTGGCCGCCGTGAAACCCAGTTTCGTGTAGGCCTCCTGCTGCATCTTGCTCGTCGTAAACGGAGCCAGGGGCTTCCTCCGGCGCTCCTTTTCCTCCACGTCGGCCACGTGAAAAATTTCTTTTTCCAGAATCTCCTTCAGGGCCTGGGCTTCCGCCGCATTCGAAATTTTCGCCTTTTCATTCCGGATCTTGTCGAGCTTCGCCAGAAATTTTGATTCTCGGACGCCTTCGCGCTTGGAGGAAAGCGCGGCCTCAATCGTCCAATACTCCTCGGGCTTGAACGCGCGGATCTCGTTTTCTTTCTCCGAGATCAGACGGAGCGCGACGGATTGGACCCGCCCGGCGCTCAGCCCCGATCTCACTTTTTTCCATAACAGCGGACTCAGCAGATAGCCGACGATGCGATCCATCACCCGGCGGGCCTGTTGGGCATTGACCAGATTCAGATCGATATCCCTGGGTTTCTCAAAAGCCTTCCGGACCGCATCCCGCGTGATTTCATTGAACACCACCCGCTTGATGGGATGCTCTTCCGATTGAAAAATAGCGGCCAGATGCCAGCTGATGGCCTCCCCTTCGCGGTCGGGATCGGGCGCGAGAAATATCGATCCCATCTTCTTGGCCATTTTCTTGAGCTTGGTCACCGTCTTCTTGGATTTTGTGGGAATGACATAATGCGGTTCGAAATTGCTTTCGAGATTGACGCCCAGCTTGCTGCGGGGAAGATCTCTCACATGGCCCATGGAAGCTTCCACGTAAAAATCCCGTCCGAGAAACTTGTTGATCGTTTTCGCCTTCGACGGCGATTCCACGATCACCAAACTCTTTTTGTCCTGCTTTGCTTTCTTTGTTTTCGTTTTACCCGGCATCGTTGATCCCCTTCAAACCGACGAAAGTCATCCGCCCCCGACAAAATGCACCACCTCAATCCGGTCCCCCTCCCCCAAACGGACCGACGGATAGAGGTCCCGGAGAACAATTTCACGGTTGCGCTCAACCGCCACCGACGAAGAATCCACTCCCAGACTCTTCAATAAATCGGACAGGCTCATTTTTTCATTAACTTCTTTTTTTTCCCCGTTGACCCAAATGCTTAACATCCTTAAATGTCCTATAAATCAGTCCGGCAATTATACTTGAATTCTAAGTGGCGGTAAAGTCAAGGGTTTCGAATGTTTTGATTAAAAAAACAAGGGGTCGGAATCCCGACCCCTCTGCCTTCACCTTAAAAGATTTCCTTCCGTAAGTCAATACTGAATCAGCGAATGGGTTTCAAGCCCTTCCAACTTATCTCGGCCGTTCAAAAAGGCAAGTTCAATCACCACCCCTACGCCGGACACGATCCCGCCGACTTTCCGGATCAATCCCGTAACCGCCTGGGCCGTCCCCCCGGTTGCCAGGACATCGTCGATCAGCAGAATGCGGGCCCCTTCCCAGACGGCATCCTGATGGATCTCCAGGACATCCTCCCCGTATTCCAGCTGATAGGAGACCCGGTGGGTTTTCCAGGGAAGCTTCCCTTTTTTGCGGACCGGCACAAAGCCTTTTTTCATTTGCAACGCCAGGGCAGCCGCAAAAATGAATCCCCGGGATTCAATCCCGGCGATTTGATCGACTTCTTTGCCCTCAAAGCGATTTGCCAGAAGCGAAATGGTGGATTCAAACGCCAGCGCATTCTGAAGAAGCGGAGTGATGTCCTTGAAGATAATCCCCGGTTTCGGAAAATCGGGGATATCGCGGATGAATTCTTTTAAACGATTTTGGGCCAGCAATTTTTTCTCAGTAGACATAGTCTTCCAGTTTATCCTGCTCCATTTTTACGCGCGCCCGGATTTTACTCAACGCCGCATGCTCGATCTGCCGGACACGTTCCCGGGTCACCCCGAAACGTTTCGCGACCTCTTCAAGCGTCCGGTGTTCTCCTTCCTTCAGACCGAAGCGCAGAAGCAGGATTTCCCGCTCCCGCTCATCCACATAGGAAAGCAGTTTGTCGATCCGCTGCGTCTTGAACAGCTCGTCGACCATCTGCTGCTGTTGATCCGAGGACTCGTCTTCGATCACGTCGATCAATTCGGCGCTCCCGTCGATACTGAGCGGCATATTGAGCGAACTGGGCCGGGTCACGAGGTTTTCGATGTCTCTTGCTTTTGCGATCGGAATCTTCATCACTTTCGCGATTTCCTTGCGCGTGGGAATGCGGTCCAGTTTCTGCATCAGCTTGTCCCGCACCTTGCGCCATCGCGAAATCAAATCATACATGTAGACCGGAACACGGATGGTTTTCCCGTGATTGGACAGCGACCGCATGATGGCCTGCTTGATCCACCAGGAAGCGTAGGTCGAAAAACGGTATCCGCGTTTGTAGTTGAATTTGTCCACGGCCCGCATCAGGCCGATATTCCCCTCCTCAATCAGGTCGGAAAACGGAAGCCCCATATTCGCGTAGCGTTTCCCGATGCTGATGACCAGCCTCAGATTGCTCTGAATCATCCGGTGCCGGGCTTCTTTGGCCCCTCGGCCCCCCGTCTTGATTTTCTTCCCGAGTTCAATCTCCTCTTCCGGAGTCAGGAGCGGAATTTTCTCGATCTGTTTCAGGTAAATCTGCATCGGAGAGGCTTCGCGGGTCGTATCGATTTCCTCCCATCGGTTGTTCTCGGAAGCGGAGGCTTTTGTCTCGGCGGGGAGTTTCGGAGTCGGGGCTTTTTTTGCATGCCGGGAAACCCGATGCGGCTTTGCGGCAAGAGGTTTCTTCCTGGCGCGTTTCACGGGCTTCCGCCGGACCGGATTCCGGCCCTTGGCGGAACGTTTTTTACGAATTGGTTTTTTCCTGGATTTGGCCATTTTTTCCATATACTAAAATCTCGGCAAAAACAACCCTTCCCTTGAGCCGGGCCCGTTCTGCCTTTTTCGAACAACCTCCGCAGGGTTCCCACACACCGATTAAAAGAACGACGATTTCCCCCTCACGTTTCCGAAACGTCACGCGGCGGGGGATCCCCTCCCCCGCCGCGAATCCGTTTGGGGCATTTCCGGAAAGGATTCCGGAAAAAACGGATGCGTTTACTTCGACTTTTTCCGCGTTTTCTCGCAGACCGCCGCCTGAGCCGCGGCCAGACGGGCGATCGGAACCCGGTAGGGAGAACAACTCACGTAATTCATTTTCACGTCGTGACAGAAATGAATACTGTCCGGATCGCCCCCGTGCTCTCCGCAGATTCCGACTTCGAGATCGGGCCGGGTCGAACGGCCCCGCTCGATCCCCAAAGCGATCAAAGAACCGACTCCTTCGCGATCGATGGACTGGAACGGATCTTTGGGCAGAATCTTTTTTTCCAGATAATCGGGGAGAAAACTCCCGATATCGTCCCGGGAATACCCGAACGTCATCTGCGTCAGATCATTGGTCCCGTAGGAAAAAAACTCCGCGACTTCGGCGATCTGATTGGCGACAATAGCCGCGCGCGGGATTTCGATCATCGTCCCGATCATATAATGGAGCTTCACCCCGTAGCGGGCCCGGACCTCTTCGATCTTGTTTTTGATCACGTCGTACTGGTTCTTGATCTCGGCCCGCGTCCCGACCACCGGCACCATCACCTCCGGGAAAACTTTAACCTTTTCCTTCGTCAACTCCGCCGCGGCTTCAAAAAGGGCCTGCACCTGCATTTCGGTGATTTCCGGATAGGTAATACCGAGCCGGCATCCCCGGTGTCCCAGCATGGGGTTCAATTCATGCAGTTTCTGGATCCGGTTCTCGAGTTTTTCGAGGGAAATCCCCAATTCCCGGGCCAGCTCCTGTTTTTTCTCGTCCTCCTGAGGCAGGAACTCGTGAAGCGGAGGATCCAAGAGACGGATAATCACCGGCAAGTCCTCCATCGCCTTCAAAATCCCTTTGAAGTCCTCCCGCTGATACGGTAAAAGCTCCGCCAGCGCCGCCTTCCGGTCTTCCAGCGTCTCGGCCAAAATCATCTTCCTCATCGACTTGATGCGGGCCGGATCGAAGAACATGTGCTCCGTTCTGCAAAGTCCGATCCCCTCCGCGCCGAATTTCCGGGCCACGGAAGCGTCCTCCGGCCGGTCCGCGTTGGTCCGGATCCTCAACACCCGGAGTTCATCGCATATTTTCATGAAACTTTTGAACGTCACATCGCGTTCCATGTCCGGCTCGACCAGCGGCAGCTGTCCGAGATAAACATTGCCTTTCGTGCCGTTGAGCGTGATCCAGTCACCTTCTTTGACCACAATGCCTCCGATGCTGAACTGCTTGCCGGCTCCGTCGATATGAATCGCGCTGCAACCGACGATGCAGCATTTCCCCCAGCCTCTCGCGACCAGTGCCGCATGGGACGTCATGCCGCCCTTCCCGGTCAAAATAGCCTGCGCGGAATGCATGCCGTGAACGTCTTCCGGTGAAGTCTCCTCCCGGACCAAAATAACCTTTTTCCCCTGCTTGCCCCACGCCTCAGCGTCATCGGCCGTGAAAACCGCCATCCCCGTCGCACCGCCGGGTCCCGCCGGCAGTCCTTTCGCGATCACTTGGGCGCTCTTTTCCGCTTTCGGATCCACCATCGGATGAAGCAGTTCGTCCAACTGGGCCGGCGTGACACGCATCACGACTTCTTCTTTTTTCGCAAGGCCTTCCTTCGCCATGTCCACGGCCATCTTCACCGCCGCCGG
>JAKQXH010000027.1 GCA_029561555.1 Candidatus Omnitrophota bacterium | reverse complement strand
TATCTGGGGCGGATGTGGAAAGGGATCGGGAGGCAGTTTGAGATGCTGGGAGAGGGCCTGAAGGGGCTGATCGTGAGGAAGGAGTTCACGGAGGAGAATGTGCAGGCGTTGCTGGATGAGGTGAAGAAGACGAATCCGGCGGCGTTGCAGGATGGGAAGGTGGTGGTGAATGCGATTCCCGGCATGTCGGCGGCAGATCTTGCTCTTCTCCGGGGAGCGGTAGAGGGGACGGTTGATCTTGGGGAGGTGCCTGAGGCGATGCCCGCGGCGAGGACGGAAGATTATGCGGCGGCGTTGGCTTTGATCGCGCGCGGGTATGAGGGGTCTGCGGTGCAGACACCGTTGGCGGCGGATGTGGCGGCGGCGGCGAGAGGATCAGAGGGGGCACTGAAGGGAACGGAGATCGCGCCCGGGGTGGAAGGATTGCCGGCGCTGGTGAGTGATCTGCGGAATCGGGGGATGGATCAGGCGCAGGCAACGGCGGCGTTGGAGAATCTAGCCGGCGCCGAGGGATCGCAGGAATTGGTCCGATCCGCTCAACAGGCGATGGAGACGGCAGGGTATGAAGCGGAGGCCGCAAGTGCAACGGCCCCAGTGCGGGGCGTTAAAGAAATGAGTCCGGAAGGGTTGCAGGTCGAGGCTGCGCCTATGACAGCCGGGATACGGGGTTTTTCAGACACAGGCGCGTCGATGGGGGAAAGTGCGTTTCCGACTCAACTCGTGCTGATCGATGAAGGTTTGTATAGCCAACCGGTTGGGATTCATTCCGAAGCCACCCCCGACACTTTTTACGCAGAAAAAGGGCTTTCTTGGAATTTCATGCTTCGAAAAGACGGAGAAAACTACATTGTGGATTATGTAAAGGAGGGACGTACTACTTCTTTCCCTTTAAGAATCACGGATCCGTCAATTGAAAATCCGGTCTGGATTGGCGGGAAGAATGCCGGGAATGACTTCCAGTTGGATACACAGCCCGGTGAAAAAGGCGGATGGGGCGCGTGGCTTTATCCCGTGGGGATCAGAATCACGGCTGATGGAATGGTTCAGATCTACGGACATCCGAACGTGAATGTTACGGCTAAGATTGCACCTGAAGAGAAGCCGGTAGTTGAGAAAACTCCCGAAGAAATTGCGGCCGAAGCTGCGGCGAAAGCCGACTTAGAGACAGCAACAGCGGCTCTTAGGGACCGTGTGCGTGCAGGGCGCGCACAGCGCGAAGCAGAAACTCCGGCGCCGCCTATGACTTTGGCGGACAGGATAAAAGGATTGCTTGGCGGGAAAAACCAAGCCGGCCAGTCAATGGGAACGGATTTTATCACGCAGCAGGCGCGGGCACTCGCTCCTCGGGAAGATCGTTTTAACGGATTGAAATATCGCCCGTCGAGCACTGAACTCGGAACTGTTGGGGGTGTGATTAGGGAATTAAGATATAAAGTTGATGGGTTGGATGAAACTGAAAAAGCCAGGCAGATTGCCGGTATTATGAATACTTTGGCAAGCAGTCTTGCGGTTTTAAGCGAAATGACGGAGACGGAAGGTGTCGAAGCGCGCAAAAAAACACAGGAAATCCGCGAGAAACTTTTAACAACGAGGGAAAAAGCCGGGAACGTATTTTTCCCCGAAGGCGCAAAAAGATTGGAAGATTTGAGCAGGAAAGGAATGTTAAGAGAACTTCCCGGAAGAACATTGCTTGATCACGGGCGTTTAGATCAAATACGTCATGCCGAGAGCTTGAATGAAATGCGTTTTCTGGCCTTGCTTGCTATGGCAATGGATTATGTGGATAAAGTGGCTCAGGCAAATGCGGCAGACCCCGATGAAATGGCACGAATGAACGTGTTTGGAAATAACTTGAAAGATGTTGCCATCAGCCTCGGAATTGTTCCTGCCACCGGCCAATCGATGGGGCAGTTGAGTGAAGCAGCGCAACGCGTGTTAATATCCGGACTGATGGATTCGCTTGTCAGTTTTGTGGGGACGTACACTCCTTCCGTGGAGAAGACGGATATCGCGGCGACAGTCATTGAGATTTTAGATCAAATTGATGCAAATACCCAGAAACCTGAAGGTGAACGAAATTCGGATTATGTGAAAATTGGTGACGTAATGACGGATCTTGGCCTAACGAAAGCTGACTTTAATATTGGAACACCGTTGAATGAGGCAATCTGTGATGCTGTCGTTGACAAATTTTTAGATGGCAAAACGTTAGGTGCGGCGTATTGGGATTCAAAGATCCGGGAAAAGGAAGGAGCCACCGGCCAATCGCTTGGATTATTCGGAGGGCTTTTTAGGGGGCGCGAAAAAGAAGAAGCTCTTCCTCCGGTGCAGGCTCCGGCTTCAGCTCCGGCAGTAGCCCCAAGGCGTGAAAGAGCGCCGGAAGAAGTTTTCAACGCGCGGCGAGAAGCTCTGATAAATTTGCTGGGAAATTTACCGATGAGATTTGTTTTGGAAGAATGCCTTCCTTCAATTAAGTCACCGGATGATATGTCTGCTCTTGTGGATGATTTTGGTCGTTTGGAGGGGATTACGGCGCGACAAATTGTTTCGGGAATGGAAGAGATGATTAAGCAAATGAGCATAAGTGATCAGGCTCGTGTGGATTATCCGATGGGTAAACTGGATGAATTTGCTGGAATTGAGAGGGCGGTTCGTGCGGCAACCAATATGACTGAGAAACGTAAAGTGGTATACACTTTTTTGGCGGCTCAAGCGCCTGTTTCCGCCCAGTCGATGGGGACAATGACTGATGCGGGGGGGACTAGGATTGCTCAGGATTATTATCTGGCGGATCAATTATTTAGGGCATTAAACGGCCAGGATCAGGATATCGCAAGTCTCGTCAATCTTCTGATTAATGCCGGGCGCGCGATGCGGAAAACCGTGGAAGATTATAACACGGGGCGTACGGGGAACCGTTGGGTGAATCTTGGCAGAAAATACGGGGTTGTCGCGGAAAGGAAAGACTCGAAAATTACGAGCGAAGAAGCCGGGTTAATCGCGCAGCAGGTTGTTCGGCAAACTTTCCCCCAATTGGATGCGGCCCAAGCCGGAAATGTTGCGGCGAGATTGGCTGCGGTTTTACAGCGGTTTAGTACTCCGCAGGCGTTGACCGGAGACGGAACCTATGGGGTGGGGCAGTCATTTTTAAGAGAGGTTTGGGTGGGAGTGTTGACTCGAGAATTTGGTCGCAAAAGAGTTGAAACGGAGCTGAAACAATATCTGGCGACGAGAGACCTTGCTTTAAAGCCGGTTGCGGCTCAGCCTGCGCCGGAAGCTCTGCGAAACATGGTCGCGAGATTGCCCGAAGAATTACGGCAGGCCGTTCTGGAAGGGTTTGATGCGGGAAGGATTCAGCAGGCCGTTATTGTCAGAAATTTGTATTTGAATGAAGCTGAACGCCGCGCGGAAAGGAAAAACGGGATAATGGACGCGAATGTTTTTAGGGCCGGCGAAGGATGGAGCCCTCAAACCGAATTTAGATTCAGCCCATGGAATCAAAGCGGAACCATTTCTTTGAATGCGCCTTCCTTTGTTTATGCCGGCGATGATGTCGAAAAAGGTTTGGGCTGTTTGCTGGGCGCTGACAGACGACTGTTGCAACGGGGTGCTCTTGGCGGATATGTCGCCGATTTTCTTGCGGGACTTCCGGCGGGGAGCATTCTGGTGATCGGAGGGTTTGGACAGACAAGAGGGGCCGGGGATATTTTGAGTGCGGTTGGTTTTCAGCGGAATCCGGCAACGGGTTTTTACGTGAAGCAACCGTCAAAAGTAAGCCCTGACCGGCAGAGACAGGAAATTTTGAATTCATTGGATAGGATCGGGAGAGAAGCGGTTGCGATTACAAGGCTTGCCAGGGAGACCAGACTGAATACGGGGATGGAATCTGTCCCGGCGACTTGGACCGGAAACGGCTCAAGCCAAACTCTTTCGCTTCCGCTGAGTGCGTTGCCGCGGCTTGTGGAGGCGGGGGTCCTTACAATTCAAGCGGGAGATGTGACGACGGTGACTTATTCCGGCAGCGTATCTCCTCAGTTTGAATCCCGCGGCGGAGAATTGGTTTTAACTAACGCGGCCGCGATTCTTCCGGATGCGACGGGACCCGAGAGCTTGACGGCTGCCGGAAGCCTTCGGTTGACGGGGGAGGCGAAAGTCTATGATTTGGACGCCGGGGTTTCCGCCCAGTCGCTTGGGGAGGTGACGATTGAGGATCTCAGGGCAGCTCTTCAGGATTACCGCAGGCTTGTTGCAGATGCTGCCGTGTCGGCGCAGAGATTGGAATCTATAAAAGCCACGCTGGATTACAAAAAGCGAACGGGAGCTATTGTGTCCGATGATGAAAAAGCGGATCTTGAAAGGTTGGGGCGCGAAGCCGCGCAAGCTCCGTATTTAAGACAGCAGGCTTTTGAGAAATTGGCGTCGGTGGCCGGGAAATTGGGAATATTTGGGGTAATCCGGGAGGATGGAAATCTCAGGCGGGCGCAGGATGAATTGATTGGGAAAATCGAAGCTTTGATTGCGACACAGGACGCATTGCGGGAGATGCCTGCGCACATTGTCATGAATCTTGATTGGTTGGTCAATCGTGCCGGATCGAATGACTTTAATCGTCAGCTTGCGAATTTGGATGCCGGAGGCGGCAATAATTCATGTCTTGGGTTCCGGCCGATCAGAGATTTAGTGCGGACAAATATTCCGGATATGGGGAATGAAAACGAGAAAGCTAAAGAGATGGCTGCGGTATTGATTAGATTAGCGTTGCCTGCCGAGATGAGTCGAAGAGAATCGCTTAGGACGGAGGCGTTGTCAAATGCGGTTCCGGCCGTAAAAGAGGCGTTGGGAAAAATGGCTCCCGGACTTCTTTCCCAGATCAGTGATTTAGTGAACTTGGGGGGGGCGATTCCGTCCGAAACGCAAATTTACGGGGAGCGGTCACGGCAGGGTGGCCCATTGGAGCAGGCATGGGGGGCGATTTATCAGATCGGGCAGAAAGCGGTGAGCGGGCAGATTCGGGCGGGGGTCAGCATTACCGAAGTGGCAACATTAATTCGTGAAGCACTTCCCGAGGTTCAAGCCGCGCAAGCAGCGATCCAAGTTGAAGCGACGCGGATTGCGACCGATCAGGCGGCGGCGCGAAAGGCGGCGTTGAATGGAGTGGTGGCGCAAGTGAGAGACGGATTGGTTCGGCCTTCGCAGGATTTGGGGTTTGATTTAATCGGACAACTTGATTTTTTGGTGAATAAAGCGGGAGAGCGTTTATTTGAAGATCAGCTTAGGGGCTTGGACTCCGGAGGCGGCAATAATTCATGCCAGGCGTTTCGTTTGGTTCGCGGAATTGTTGTTTCGGCAGTTCCTGATGCGTCCCAGGCGGAAATTGCGAATGTAATCCGGGCGGCATTACCTGAAGCAAGGCAGATTTTAAATGAAGTGCAAGCGGATCAGTCGGCGGCGCGGAAGGATGCGCTTGACCGAACCGTTCCGCAGGTAATGGACGCGATAAAAGCAGGCGGGGAAATCTCTTCAGCTTTAATGCGGGAAAATTTCGGCCGGTTTGGAAGCGAAGGAAGTGTTATCCGGACTCTTGGTTTTTTGGTAAGTGATGAAGCGATGGGAAAAGAAGCTGGGAGGATAAGTGAGTTTGAGAGACAGTTGAGAAATCTGGATAGTGGCGGGACGTCGGATTCGTGTCTTGCGTTTCGTCCCGTGCGGGACTTGGTGGGAAGAGAAAGCGGTCTTGCTGACGCGACTAACGAAGAAGTCGCCGGCGTGATTCGTCAGGCTTTGGCCCGCATGGCTGATACCGGCGCATCGCTGGGTGAGGTGCAGGAAGTGTGGCGGTCTAAGAGCGGGGATTTGTCGAGTGGACCGTTGAATTTAGAGGGAACGATGTACCTTGAACTTGGACCTATTGACAATGGTGGTGCGATCATGCCGGTTACGCAGGAGGAAGGTTCCCTCCGTGTCGGAGAAGGAGGTCAGGCGAAAACTTTGAAGCCCGGCGAATCGGTTACTCTTGGAAGAAGGGTTAGCGATGATATCCAAATAGCTGCCACAGCGGTTTCGAGAAACCATGCCCGGGTTACCTATCAGGCAGACGGAACTATTTTGGTTGACGATGTGGGGTCGGAAGGGAAGGGTTCGAGTTATGGGACAGGTATTTTCGTCGATCCGGCATGGGGGAAAGTTACGGGGACAAAAATTGCGCAAGCGGATGAAGGTGCTTCGCTTGGGGGTGAGTCGGTTGAGAGCATGAAGATAAGTATTCGGGATGCGTTGTCGAAATTGGATGAGGCATTGCGAAATTATGAGACAAGGAATTGGGGGAAGCCGTTTGTGGGGGGGCATGTTTTTGGGCCGATTGATTTGGCAAGAGATGCGATGGAGTTTGCGGCGGTTCAGAGAGGGGATTTGGCGGAGCTTTACAATAATATTGCCGCCGGGACTTTTGAAAGTAACGTTGATAGCCGGATCAACAGTTATCTGAGGATGGTTGGGCCGCGAGATTTTCAGATTAAAGAAGAATTTCTCAAGCAGGTGACGGAGGGGATAAGACGAGACGAGAAGTGTAAGGCGGCTTATGAGGAAGCAATGGAAGTGATTCAGGGATTGGTCCCGGCCGCAGTTCGGGCGAGCATGGCTGCGTCGGGTGCATCGCTGGGAAGAGGAATCAATCCGGAGCAGGAAGAATTAATAGAGGAGATGACGGCTCAATTATGGGCGCAATGGGGTGAAGATAGGAGCCTGATGTTCTCAAGAATGGAAGCGTTAGTAAATCTTTTGGGTGAAAAATTAAATCCGGCGACGTCTGTTGCGGGGAAGGTTGCGGCCGGAATCGGCCTGGGGCCCAAGATTACGGCAGATGATATTCGAGAGATACAAGGAATCCTGGGGCCTGTTAGCGGTGAGGTGTTGGCGCGCCTGGATCTGTCAACGCCCGAGACAGTTCGTTATTTTATCTCGGAGATGCTGCTTTCTCCCCTCAATCAGAATTTGCGAAACGGGGTGATGTTTAGTGACTTTTTCGGCTTTTCGTCCATGGAAGACAGAGTGCGGCTCATGCGGGAGAGTTATTCGATTATTGATTATCTGAGCCGGACGGAAGAAGGCGCGCGGGAGGAGGAAAGTATATGGGCCGAGAATGATTGGATGGATCAGGCAATGGGGGTTTTGTTTTTGACGGTCAGACCCTGGGAAATGCGAATCAAGGCGGGAGAGCCCGGGGCAGCGTTACTGGATTCGCTTGCTGGCCTCAGAGGAAGTCTGGAGGATGAAGCATACCGGCAGGCGTTTGTGAGTTTGTTGGAACGTCAGTGGCGGACCGGATTGCAAGCTGCGCGGTCAAAAATGCCGAGCTGGGATCTTTCTCCGGATGAGAGCCGTTTTTATGTTTCCGAGTTTCCGAGGGACCGGGGCGTAGTTTTGGGGGACTTTCATAGCACGATCTCAAATGGGGCGACAAGAACTGCAATGAGGGTTAATTTAAATTTCGATGAGTTGCCCAGAGCTTCTGTAATTGTACTCCCGCAGAATTTTTGGATTGATCCCAAGAATTGGGCCTGGCAGCCGTTACTTTCCAGATTCCTGAATCGCTTTCCGGAGGATTCTTTATTGATGGTTTCCGGTTCCGAAGGGCGTCAGCCGCCGGTTGGTCTCGAAATGCTTGGATTTAAGGCTTATCAGCTTGGCGCGCAAACGGTTTTCAGGAAGGTCGATAATTTGGATGAAGATACTCTGAAACAGAGGATTCTCGCCCTGGGGCTTGCTAATGAGCCATCCTTAGGCATGTATGGAGTTATGGATTGGGGGGATGTGGATATAGTTGATTTGTATAAAACAATTGAAGAAGCGCGGGAACGGGCGGAGCAAATTGCCGCCCAATCGCTGGGGGATGATCAGATGGCGTCCGAAGCAAAAATAAAAGGAATTGCAAGTGAGTTGAGGCGCATTGCCAATTCCGAGGCTTTGGCTCAAGGCGAGGTAAAGGATGTCACTCGGTTGATTGAGAATCGGGCTCAGAACGGATATGGACCGAATGCGGTCAGTTCTATCAAAGATGTTATCGGATCCTTTTTTGCGGGGAAGATTTATGACCCGGATATTGAGGGGCTTTTGGAAAGTATCCGGCACATAATGGTGGAACAAGTGATTGTTGAGCAAGCAGATGGAGATGGTCTGATTACGGAATGCCGGTTTTTGGATGAGGTGGTCTTCAGTCAAGCTGCCGGCAATTATCCGGTGAGTAAGAATCTTGCGGTAGTCGTTCAGGCTATGGCGGAGATGACGGCGAATCTTCTGGAGGCGAGTCTGGAAGGCGAACTGGCTCCGGAGATTGTTTCTGCCGCCGAAGAAAAGACCAGGAAATTGTTGGGGCAAATCAAGGCGGAACGGGCGGAGATGCTTGAAAGAGTCGCGAGTCAGCCGATACGGCTTGCGAGTTATCTGGTGTACGATAACGGAACTCAGGCACAGAAGGCTTTTGATACGATCATTCATATTTGTGCCGTCAATGCGGCAAGTAGTTCTGTCGAAGAGATTCAAGGTGCGCTTGACTATATGTTTCAAGCGTTTATGGCACTCGGAATGAATTCTCCCCGAGGGGGAAGCGCTTCTGATTATGCCCGGTATCGGGCGGGAGTGGTTTTGAATGCCATGACCGAGACGGAAAGGGCGCAATTTAGAGAAATTCTGACCGAGTACTTGGCCACGGCCCAGTTTGCGGAATCGGTCCAAGCAGCTAAGGCTGCCGTTGCCGCAAAGAAACAAGAAGATTTGTCGCGCGGGGTTGCATCTGTCGACATTCTCGAAATTGATTTCTCTTCTTCTTTCGATGCCGCTCAATTGCCGACGCAAGCCGATAGGGCGGGCCAAATAATAGCCGCTGTGGATGAAAGGCTGACCTATAAGGAAATGGCCGATAAGCTCGCGGGTCGGGCAGACAACGTTTTTATGCAGCTTTCCGGAAGCTCAAGCCGTTCGATAGAAGACTTTGCGAAAGAGCCGGTGTCGGAACTGGCCCGGACTTTCCTGATCGAGCTGAATAAACCGGAACATACTGCGGCAAAGAACGCCATCGAAGAATATCTTTCCAAGCCCGAAGAGCGTTTGGATCCTGAAAAGGCGGCCCGTATTCGAGGATTGGTGCGAGAGATTGCTCAGGCGCAGTGGATCGAAAGGGAAAAAGACAGTTTGGCAGGACATGTTCTGTCCATGTTCACTTATGAATTAGGCATGAATAATTACGGTTCGGACAATCTTGCTGAATTTGTCGGGATTCTATTTCCGGATTTGGTGACTGATCCTGCGGTTTTGACCGGAAAAGCCAGGGGGATTCGGGAAGAATGGGATGGGGAAATAGAGCGTTTAAATCCGGGCAGAACGGAGGATTCTCTGAAACTTGAGGTTGTGAGAGCCCTGGTCCAGAATCCGGAGTTTCGCAGGTTAATGACCGAATTTGTCGGGACCTATCTGGGCAGTGGCCGGCGTATTGATTCGGGATTCGACAAGAATCCGGATAATATGAATTCGCTGGTGAATGTGCTGGCTTCTCCTTTGAGCGGGGCAGTGCGTGAGCTTACGGAAGAAGAACTGAAAGACGGGCGGCAAGATCTGGCGAGACAGATCTGCGAACTTGTGAAATCTACTTTGGACGAAAGAATCGCAACTCCGCCCGATGGGGGTGCTAATACCGGTGCGTGGGGTGCATCGCTGGGGGGGAGGCCTGGAGAAGAAAATGTGTCGGACGAACCGATACAGGCAGGAGATGTTTTTATAAGCCCTGATGGGCAAATACGAACCCTGATAATCCGCACCCCTGATTCAGGTGGGGTTTGGTACGTTGGTCTTGTAACCGAGAATGGCGTCTCGCACTATAGCTTTTTTATGCCAAATGAATTCGAAGACTACGCGAAAGGAACTTTGAGCCGTGCCATTGCGCCCGAGCTTGAAAAGGACCAACAGGAAGATATTTTGGATGAGGCGGAAAACAGAGGGATTGTCGTTAACCTTTTGAGCCCTGAACAGGTTAACCGAGCTGTGACGATTATGGATGCGGTAAGACAGAAATCTGCCGCGGCTTTGCGGCAGAAAATCGAGGCCGGTACTTTAACTGCCGTTGATTTAGGAAAGATACGGCAATTTGCGGGAGGAAAGGAGAGAGCTGACGCCGGACGCCGAAAAGATTTGGTGGCAAATATGCCGGAACATCCTTATAGCGTTCTGTGGAACTCTATTCTCAGCGATATCGTAGACGCTTCAAGAGATTTGGGTGATGACAGCAGGGGGAGGACTATTGAATCTCTTCGGAGTTTTCTTGATATAGATGCGGCTGTTAATGGTGTCATCCTATCCATCCCTCAAATTAATGGCGCATCGTTGGGGGCGGTAGGGGTGGATGAAGCGAGACAAATAGCCGAGAGGGTTTTTGGGGACATGGGCGAAGCAGGAATTGCGTTAAGCTTGGATGAACTGGATCGATTCGGAAAAGATTATTTTGAAGACATGAATATCATTCCGTTTGGGACGCCGGCTTATCGTTTTATGAAGATACTGCAGGCTGTGGCCGGAGAGACCGGGAGAGGTGAGAGGGCCGTTTTTGAAGTAGTTCGCGGATGGATGGCAGCGCAGGAAGGCAAGGGGGATGCGTTATTGGAACGAGCGCTGAATAAGCCGCAAATTCCGCAAGGGGCCCTCTTAGCCCTTCTTCTTCAACGGGGCCGTAACATAGATGCCGCCTCTTCGCTGGGGACGGAAGCGGCGTTCGATGAAAAGGCGGTGAAGGGATTTTTGGGGATTGAAAATTTGAGGACAGATGATGTGATGACAACGCCGAGCCTTCAGGAGGCTGCTGCGAACAGCTTAGGGGCGGAAGATGAAGCGAAGATCGGGGCTGTTGTCGATAGCGCGGTAGCGAATTGGGAAAACGCGGCCCGGGAAGGATTTAAGGGGACGGAAGCGGATTGGAGTACACACAGCACGGCGTTGATTGGGGCGGTTGACGCGCTTTCTGCGGAAGAAATCTTCCAGAGACTTCCGGGATTGGTGGATGAACATTTTGAATTTCTCGATTCGGATTCCCGTGCTTTGTTGACAATCGGCCTTGATGTTGCGCTTTTATTCGGGGTCCGGGAGGCTGTGACCGGTGAAGGGGTTGAAGGATTTAGCGCGGAAGGATTTGCGCTTCTTGAAAGTCTAGCCACAGCAAATTCTGAGCAAGTAAAGGCACTTTTCGAAGGATTGTCGGCAGATCAGAAGGCGCAGCTTGGATATGACTCTGCCAAAGATCTTCAGCCGCAGAATTATGGAGTGGCGTCAGAGTTAATTAATCTTTACGGGGCAGATTTGGAAACGTCTCAGCTTCTCGAGCGAATGGTTCGCGTGGGGAAGGTCAGCGTTTTTATGGATAGAGGGAAGGTCCCCGCAGTGTTGCGGGGCATAACGGGATTGAACCTTGTCGTGCGCCGGGAGGGGAAGGAAATTACGGATAAGGATCTCGGAGCCGGGAGCGCGCTGTTGGTCGGTTCTCCCGCGGATCAATTTAATTTGAAGAAAGATTCCGGGAAAGAAGGATTTCGCGTGGATTTGGCGCTGGTTCAAGCGTCCAAGATCGCGAATTTCCGCGCTTTGCTGGGACTGGCGGAATTTCTCCGGCTGTCCCCTGAGCTCATGAAAATGCTGGAGCAGGGGGGAGCGGGGAATCTGCCTTTCCTGAGCGAGGGCGCCTGGAATCGTATCGCCGGAATCGTAAACACATTAGCTGCGGCCGAAGCCGCGAAAAAATTCGTGGAGGCCGCGGCATAAACCCCGGGGTCACACCTATTTTTATTGCTCCTCTTCGCCTTTGCTTGCAATAAGTAGGTGTGACCCCTTATAATCTCACCATGAAACGATCAAGCACTTTTGCGGTCATCGGTTTTTTCTCGGGGTTCCTTTTCGGGGTGGTTTTCGCGGGCGGGATCGGGATCGTCGCGACTCAGCAGGATTACTGGAAACAGCAGGCGGTGGTCCGGATCGGGGGGCTGCTCGATACGGACATGCTGTATCTGAAGGACGGCCAGGTTTTGCGGGGGCGTATTGTGTCGGAAACGGCCGGGGCGCTTCGCGTGCAGACCGGGGAAAAGATCCGGGATATCAACCGGGAGGACGTTGACAAGATTGATTACAATTTCTACACCCGGTATATGAAGGAATTATGGTAGCGGCGGCAAAACGGGAAGGGGAGCGGATTTGTTATCGCTTGCGGATCACTTTTCCCCTCCGTTTTAAGCGTAAGGATAGCGCGAATTTTGTGAGGGCACAGGGCCGGGACATCAGCCCCTCGGGGTTCGGGCTCAATACGGCCGAAATGATCCCGGAAGGCGAGATCTTATCGGTGGAATTCCGCCTGCCGGGGCGTTTCCGGAAAGTCAAAGCCGATATTCAAGTGGTTCGAAGCACTCAATCCGGAAGTCTGAAAAAATCTTATCCTTATTTTCTAGGGACCCGCCTTGTTAAGATCAGCTCCGCAGATTCGGATTTCATCGGGCATTATATCGTCGGGCGGGAGCGATTCTGGGTGCTTCGGTCGACTGTTCTGATTTTAAGTTTCCTCCTGTCGCTATCTATTTTGCTTAGAGTTGTGAATGTGGGGCTGCTCGATTATTACAACGATACTCCGATGGGTGCCGAAGGGACTCTTTTGTCACGATGGCCTATTTCGGGGATTGCTCTTTACGGGATGCTGCACGCGCTTTTTGCTTTTTGGGTTGCTTTCTGCGGTTTCGGAGTTTTCCTTTTCAGAAAATGGGCGAAGAACGGGCTCATCCTTCTTTCTTTGGTCGGAATTCTTTTGCAGGTGGTCCGGTTGACCGTAAAAGCGCAGGCCGCGTTCAATGATTTTTCCGTTTTCCGGAATATTTTAATTGTGGAAGGGATATTGTGCCTCGGATTCGTGGTATTGTTTCTTTTGCTGGTCGGAAAACGGTTTGGGGAAAGATTCGGGCTCGTTTTCGGCCCTTCCGAAGACCATCCGCATCTGGATTACGAACACAAGGAGCACTCCGAGTCAAAAGGAGAATAATTCGGGCTGAAAATTCCCCCTCTTTTTTTCTCCCGCAAAACCCGAAAGACTGATCCCCAATAAACGGATTTTCCGGCGGCCGGCCTCGGTCTTTTTCCTGAGCAGCGAAAACGCCCGCGCGGCGATTTCTTCCGTGTCTTCGAGAGGATGCGTCACGGTTTCGCTTCGCGTGATCACAGTGAAGTCGGCGTATTTGACTTTGAGCGTGAGAGTCCTGCCGGATTTCTTGTCTTCCCGCGCCCTGCTGAGAGTTTCTGCCGCGAGAAGCTTGAGCTCACGCTTTAAGTCTTCAAGAGACAGAAGATCTTTCTCAAAGGTCTCTTCGCAGCCGATTTGTTTCGCTTTCCATCCGACGATGACGGGACTTGCGTCGATCCCGCGCGCCATTTCCCAAAGGTCGATTCCGAATTTCCCGAAATGTTTTCTGAGCTCCTCTTTGCTTTTGGAGAGCAGCGTGCCGCAGGTTTCGATCCCGAGCCGCGTCAGTTTTTTTTCGGTGACGGGACCGACCCCCGGGATTTTCCGTACCGGAAGCGGCTCTAGAAAATTTTCAACCTCATCGGGGGTGACGACGAAAAGCCCGTCCGGCTTTTTCATGTCGGAGGCGATTTTGGCCAGGAATTTGTTCGGGGCCACGCCCGCTGAGGCGGTGAGGCGGGTTACGGCCCGGATACTTTGTTTGATGAGGCGGGCGATCATGACGGGGTCGTCGAGATTGAGTTTGTTCTTTGAGACGTCCAGATAGGCTTCATCCAGGCTGACGGGTTCGACGATATCCGTGTATTGCCTGAAGATGGAATGGATTTGCCGGGACGCGGTTTCGTATTTTTCGAAATTGGGCTTAAGGAAAATTCCCTGGGGGCAGAGTTTTTTTGCCTGGCCTGCGGGCATGGCGGAATGAACGCCGAATTTTCGCGCCTCATAGGATGCAGTACTGACGACGCCGCGACCGGTCGGGCTTCCGCCGACAATTACCGGCTTGCCGCGGAGTTCCGGATTGTCCCGTTGCTCGACGGCGGCGTAGAAAGCGTCCATATCGATATGAATAATCGGGGGCATACCCCCTTTTTTACATTTGTTTTTATTGGAAAAGGGGTGTGCCCCCTTTGTGTCCGCATTTTTTTGCATTTTGTTTTTGAAAAAGGGGTGAGACCCCTTTAGGTTCGAAGTTGTTTTTCCGCGTCGATAACGTCCCGATTGATTAATGAAACCGCGCGGGAGGCTTTCTCTCGCAAGCCCGCCGAACTGTGCGGCGCGAATTGAAGTTGCCTCAGAAGCTGAATCACCATTCTGAAGTAGCGGACAATCTCTCCTTCATCGACGGCGAGAAGTTCCGTTAGCTGGTGAAATTTAGCGCCGCGACACCAGGCCTGAAGGGCGTCCGAAAGATGAAAATGAGTAAGCTTGGTTCGCGGGTAAATACGGAATTTTTCCTCCCGGTAATGAAGGGCATGAAGGGTGTTTTCGCACGTTTCCCGGAGGCGGTGAATCGGTGCTTTGATCCGGATTGGGGTTGTGCCTTTGCGAGGCTCGTAAACCAGTGCGGCAAGGAGCATGGAAAGATCCGCCTCACTCAAATGGTCCAGAAATCCCGTTGCGTGCAATTCGGAGAGCATAAGCTCGTAGCCGTAAAGCCACGAGGCGAATTCGCCTTTGGGAGTGAGGGTTTCGCCTTCGAGATATTTCAATTCCTTTAGCAGTTCCAATTTTTGCTTTAGCAGATCAAGGCCGCGGCGCCTGCCTTTTTGCGTGGATTGATAATAATGAAACGATCGCGGATAAATGTCCGGGAGATTGGTTCCGAACCGGCGGAAAAGATTAAGAACAGTGGCGTAAGTCGCGTTGAATTGGCTGATGACCGGCTCGTGTTTGCCGTAAATAATCCGCATCACTTCCGGGTAGGGAATGTCGTGAGGATTGACCCGGACATAAACGAATCCTTCCCTGTCCATGCCTCGCCGTCCCGCCCGTCCCGCCATCTGATAAAAATCCCGCGTCCGGAGATTCGCGAAATGGGTCCCGTAAAATTTTCTGAGTTCATCAAAAATAACGCTCCGGGCCGGCATATTGATTCCCAGCGCGAATGTTTCGGTGGTGAAGATCAGTTTGATGAGGCGGCTTGTAAAAAGTCTTTCGATCACTTCTTTCAGCGTGGGAAGCATGCCGGCATGGTGGAAAGCGATGCCGCGTTCGATGAGGGAAAGCATCTCATTGGCCGAGCGTTCCCGGGTTAAGTTGTAGCGGTCATAGAGGTCTTGCGTTAGCTCGGTTACCGCCGATTTTTCCTGCGGATTCAAAAAATCGAAATCCGACAATTCCCACGCAAGCGTTTCGGTCCGGCGCCTCCCGAAGGTAAAATAGATTGCGGGGAGTTTTTCTTCCCGGGAAAGGGTCCGGATCAGCGGTTCGAGGCGATTCGGGCGGGCCCGCCAGTAAAGTCTCTGGCGGCGTTCCCGGCCTGAGGCGGTCCAGTTTTCCCGTCCCAGATAGCCTTCTTTTTTCAATGCGTGAGGATCGGGAAAAAGCCCTCCCTGGCATTGGTAAAAATTCCGGAGCGGAACGGGGCGATGGGTTTCCGAGACTATTTCGATTTCGCGCTTGTGCACAGTCTGAATCCAGCGTGCGAATTCTTCGAGATTCGGAACGGTGGCACTCAGGCAGAGGAGTTGGATCTCCAGGGGCGAGAACATGATAGCCTCCTCCCAGACGGTGCCGCGTTCCCAGTCGTCCAGATAATGGACTTCGTCGAAAATGACCCAGGCCGTTTTTTTGAGGCGTTCCGGATTTTCAAATAAGGTGTTCCGGTAAATTTCGGTCGTCATGATGAGGATCGGCGCATGGGGGTTGATGGAAACGTCGCCGGTCAGGATGCCGATCTCGTCTCCGTATCGCTGATGGAAATCCCGGAATTTTTGATTGCTCAACGCTTTGATCGGAGCGGTGTAAATCGCTTTTTCGCGCTTGGCAAGGGCCTGTTCAATGGCATATTCCGCGATCAGCGTTTTCCCGGCGCCCGTCGGCGCCGAGACGATCAGGGATTTTTCGCGATTGATGATATCGATCGCTTTCTGTTGGAATGCGTCGTAGCGGAAAGCGTTGTTTGGGGAAAGACTTTGTTCCATTTAGAAATCCCGCTTCCGGGGCGGCCGGTTTTTAGCGAAAAGAAACTTCCGATTTGTAAAGATCGTGAATTTTTTTCTTCAATGCCTGAAAATCTCCCAGTCCGAATCCGCGCGTTTCAACGGGCGGAAGCACTTTGATAAGCGTTTCCGTTCTTCCCGCAACGGTTGATTTGCCTTTGGCGATAACTTTTTCATTTCCTTTCAAGACAACCGGCAGAATGGGTCTTTGGCATTCGATAGCCAGCTTGAACGCTCCGTTCTTGAAATCGCCGAGCGAGCCGTCTTTGCTTCGGGTACCTTCCGGGAAGATTAGAACAGACATTCCCTGATTGAGCCACCATTTTGATTTTTCGTAACTGGTCCGGATACTGCTGGTTTTCCCTCTTTCAAGGGGGATGTACTTTGCGAGGCTCATGCACCAGCCGAGGAAAGGGACTTTGAAAAGACTTTCCTTAGCGATCCATTTGAATTGAAGATTTAAATTGTAAATGCAGATAATGTCGGCGAGGCTCGTATGATTGCAGACAATGACGTAGGTTTGTTTGGGATCCGTGGAGCTTGATGGTTTTAGGCGGAGCTTCCAGAATGGATTGAATTTTCCGAGCACTTTTCCCCATAACAGAGTAATGATTGTATGTGCGATTCTCCGTTGCGGATCAAAAATGCTGAACGGCAGAAAGCTTAAAAGAATAGTGAAGTTGGTGAGAACCGTGAGCAGGGAAACATAAATCCAGACAAATATTGTGATTGCGTATTTCTCGGTTTTTTTCAAAAATTCCCCAAACATGCGGGAAGTATAACAGAAAAGCAAATCCTTGACCAGTCACCGGAGGGGGAGGGCATTTCATTGACAAAGGGTTGATGAGGGCATAAAGTATTTTAAAACGAATGATAAATTTTCTTCAGCCGGGGAATTAGCGGCCGTTCTTATATATAGGAAGCTTTGCCTTCCGATGTGACTGGAATGAAAAGGACTATTAAGGAGGGAAGGTCTATGCGTAAAAAAATCATTATTGCCTTAATTTTGTGTCTTACGCTGTCTGCGAACTGTGCCTACGCGGATAATCCGCTGATAAAACTGGGGCGGGGTTTTACGAATACCGTGTTTTCAATTGTTGAAATTCCGACCAATATCCAGAAATCCGCGGATGTGAAAGGGACTGCGACAGGATTTTTCGAGGGATTCTTCCTAGGGATCTATTATATGTGCGGGCGATTGCTGACGGGAGTTTATGACGTGGCAACGTTCCCCATCCCCATCCCGTATCATTACAAGCCGCTGATGAAACCCGCTTATGTGTTCCAGGCCGCCAGTGAGGCCTGATGGGGTATGGCGCGTGACCGTCTGATCGAGTTTGTCTGGATCGCCCTTTCTCTTTTCTTCTTTGGTCTGGCCGGATTTCACCTTTTTCTTTTAGCAACAGCCTCTCTTGAAGTCAATCTCCCTGAGACGGTTTTTATGCCTCAGGGGAAAGAAATGCTGACGGATCTGAAAAATGTGATTATTGTTCAGCAGGCCATATCGGCCGTTAAAGCGGCGACCGTTGAAATCAACTCATTTGTGAATTCCTATAATCGCGGCATTCAATACAGCAACGTTTACGCGCTTTGCGCGTACCTGATTGCCGGGATTACCTGCCTTTTCTGCCGGGTTCTGCACAAAGGGAAACAATAAGCGCAATAGGCCCCGGGCGACGGCTATTGACAGTGGCCGGAACCCCACTTATAATCCGCTTGCCATTTTGCGGGAGTAGCTCAATGGTAGAGC
>JAKQXH010000020.1 GCA_029561555.1 Candidatus Omnitrophota bacterium | reverse complement strand
TGAATTCAACCGCGCGTTCTCTCGGAACTCGATCCAACAGCACTTCCGTAATATCCAATCCCCCTTGCCCGTCTCCGAGTCCCAATCTCCCCAGCACTTCTCGCAGACTCTCAAGCCCCAGTCCGCCTCCCTTCAATTCCGTTTCGATTAGCTCAATTTCCTCAGGCCCTATCAATTTCCCCAATCCCGGCACCGGCGGTCTGTCTAATGCGGGTATTTCAAGACGCTCCCGCAAATTGCCGAGAAGCAATCCTTCGGGAAACTTTTTTTCGCTTTCAGTCCTCGGTCCGACTTCCAGTTCTTCAAGACGAGATTCCGTTTCCCTAAGCATTCTCGCGAAATCCGGGGCCAAACGAGGAGGGACTCTCGAAAAAATAAGTTCATTCACATCCGGAGCTCCTTCTGATGCTCCTTCCGCCAAACGCTCTAAAAGACGAATAACCGGCCCTAGATCAGGAGGATTTGACGATAAAGCCCCCCGCGCGCTTTCGATATCAATCAAAGTCACCGGCTGAGGCAACGGTGCCCCGATAAAAACAGGAGGGACTCTACCGGCCGCTCCTCCGCCGGGAGTGAAAGCCCCCTGCCTTCCCCCTGCCGGAAACACCCCTTGTCCGCCCTGACCGCCTTTTCCCCCCGGAGAAATTCCATTATCAATAAGCGGTGGAGCTGCCGGGACCGGTCCTCCCAAACCCATGCTCCCTCCCGGTCCCTGCTGAACTCCCCCGCCCCCTGGCAGTCCGGAGCTTTGCTCGCCTCCCGCTTCCGCTCCGGAGGGAATATCCGCAAGTGCATTAGCCAATTGATCACTCAACTCACCAAGACTCAAGCCAACCGGTAATCCTTCGGCACTCATCCCTTCTCCGTTATTGAAATACGCCGTTTGATTGCGAACCTGCCGAACAATCCCCGCCAAACCCGGCCTTAAGGCCCGCGGCGTTCGGGCCACTATCAATGAAGCGGCGCCGCGCCTTCCCAAAGAAGATCCTTCCGTTAACCGTCCCATGGTGTCGGCAAACGGCTTCAAATCCGGTTTCGGGGCGTCCAACCCTTTCCTTATGGCATCAAGATCCGCCGGAGTTAAAACAGGAGGGGGCGTTCCGAGATCCGCCGCCACCGCTAATTCACCCGACGGCTTCCGAGGAATTGACAAAGCCTGTTCGGAACCATCCGGTTGTTTAACGACAAACCGAAGCGGGCCGGGATTAGCGCGAAAATACAGCGCGGGATTTGTTTTATCAGGGGCAGCAATCAGAGAGCATTCCAGCGTCAACGCTCTCCGGTTCATCATGACATCCAAATACTGGTTTTCATTGTCCTTCACTTTGAAATTAGGCGAAATAACCAGATAAGAGACTCCCTCCTCCGCAAGCTTCTCCCGGATCCCCGAAGAGTGGAAACCTCCCGTAATCAATACCGCGGTTTCCTTCTTTTTCGCCTCCATCAAGCGAAGGGTATTCGCGACCAAAAAATCTTCTCTTTTTTCCGCGCCGGCGTAAAACAAAAACGCCCGCTCAAACGCAGGCAACAGCTGCGGCGCCAGGCGGTCGCCCTCTTCTTTATGGTTACTCACCCTGGCCACGCGTTTCAGGGACTCAAGACGATCCAACATTTTCGCCGGAGAAAGGTTCTCTTTCTCCTCCGTTATCATTCTCAACTTGTCGCGCACCAATTCCAAAGAAAGCAACTGCCGCAGGAAATGGACATCCCGGATAAACCGTAAAACATCTTTCTCCTCCGGTGTCCGGGCAAGCGCATCGAACAGCTTTTCCGAAAGCGTCTCGATTTCGGCGAAAAGTTTCCGGCTTTCGACTTCGGACTGAAGGATCAAAAACCGAGCGAAAATCCCATAGGCGGGATAACGGGAAAAATCGAATCCGCCGGAAGATGCGCGCGTAAAGATTTTCTCGTAAAGAAGCCGGGGTGAAACTCCCTCGGAAGAGGCGGCCAAAGTCCCTGAAGCTTCCCTCTCCGCGGATTTCCGAGAATTCAAGGCCTCAAGATCTTCCGCCAAATCTTTCGCGTCGATCCCTCTGAGAAAATCCGCGAGTTTCGTCTGTTCCTGTTCAATGGCTTTCGCGTCAAACTTTGGTTCCGTATTTCTCAGCTTCAGGATGCGGGTCAATTGAGGCCAATTCAGTTGTTCGACGGGATCCGAAAGATCCAGTTTCAAGACCGCTTTTGCCTGCTCGGCGGCCAAACGCACATAGTTCGCGACATCGCCCTCCCTCCGTTCCAGGCGCTGCCAGGCTTTCGCGAGACGGCGGAGCTGTTTGGGCAAAAGCTTCGCGCTCACCAAATCCACCTGACCGTCCAGCAAAGCCATAAACCGGTCGCGCGATTCATCGGCCCCGTGAACTTGCCGGAATACATTCAAATTCTCAAGATACGCATCCGGACTTTCGACCCCTTCCGCATCGACTCCCTCTTTTTCCAAAACAAAAAGATCCGCGCCCGAAAGCTCTCCTTTCTCGGCCAAAAAATTAGCAATCCGAAGATTGGTCTCCCGATCAGCAAAAAACTCCATTTGCGAACGATCCAAGCGGGTCGATGCACCCTCAACGGCAATCAGTCCGATCCCAAAATCCCCGTGAAGTTTTCGCAAAATATCCCGGATCCGGCACTGCGCTTCGTAGTTGGCATGAGCGTCTTTGAGATAAATAACCAGGCGAGCATTCCGAACCCCGTCATTCGGAGCGGAATAAATTTCTTCAATTCGGCCGAGCTCCTCCGGAATCCAAATCTTTTCGGAAAGAGAATTTTGACTGGCCGGCAAAGCATTGCTTGCAATTTCTCCATAGCTCCAAGGAAGATTCCCGAAGGTGAGCGCTAAAGACAGAAAAAGGGCAATCCCCTTGCCTGCAGAAGATTGATTTCCCCCCTTTATTCCCAGCTTTTGCTTTAACATTTGCAGCACAAGCCTCTTAAATGGTTTTTAACCTTCTTATTTTACTCTTGAAAAAAAGATACACCATTTATTAAGAATTGTCAAGTCGGAGAATCCGAAGAAACTTTGCTCTGAGAATCGTCCAAAATTCCCATTTTTTGAGCTGAAAAAACCGGAAGTTTTTCATGGGAATGGCAGGTCAAAGCTTAAATAAGGTAACATAAAACCGTACCCGCTGTAGGACTTGAACCTACGACCCACTGATTAAGAGTCAGTTGCTCTACCAACTGAGCTAAGCGGGCATTAAATGTCAACGACAGCTTGCAATATCAACGCAATTCGGGGCGAAATTATACAAGTTTCCGCTCCGAATGTAAAAGGGATATTCGCGAGTTCAAGGTATCGGCGGCATCAAATCTTCTTGATTTTTTCCGACACGATGCCCCGGAAAGCGTTACGCGTATCGAGGACTAAAGGAAACTTTTTTGCAATCGAGGGATAATCAAAACCGGCATGATCCGTCACTAAAATGGCCGCATCAAAAGCCTTTTTAGCGGACGCCAAAGGAACCGACCGATAGACTTTCCCGTGCAGAGAAATTTCAGGGACATGCGGATCGGAGTATGAAACCGCAGCGCCGCTTTTCTCCAGAAGCTCAATAATTTCAAGTGCCGGAGATTCCCGGATATCGTCCACGTTCTTTTTATAGCTCAATCCCAGGATCAAAATCTTCGCCCCCTTAACCGCCTTCCCTTTTTCGTTTAAAACCGCCTGGACTTTTCGGACGACAAACTCGGGCATTTCGGCGTTTACCGCGCTCGCCAGTTCGATAAAACGGGGATTGAATCCGTGGATTCTCGCCTTCCAGGCCAGATAATGAGGATCGATCGGGATGCAATGCCCGCCCAACCCCGGTCCCGGATAAAACGGCATGAACCCGAACGGTTTGGTCGCGGCCGCGTCGATAATTTCCCAAATATCCACTCCGAGTTTTTCGCTCATCAGGCAAAGTTCGTTCACCAATCCGATGTTCACGCTGCGGAAAGTATTCTCGAGAAGCTTGACCATTTCAGCCGAAGCGCAGGAAGAAACCGGATGCACTTTCGCGATCGCAAGCTCATAAAAAGCCGCAGCGAGTCTCGTGCAGGCCGGAGTCGCCCCTCCGACGACTTTCGGAATATTACGCGTCTGGTAATGAGGGTTGCCCGGATCAACGCGCTCCGGAGAAAACGCCAGAAAGAAATCCTCCCCGACCGCGAATCCCTTCTCCTCCAACATCGGCCGGATCACCTCTTCGGTCGTCCCCGGATAGGTCGTGCTTTCGAGAATCACAAGCATGCCCCGGTGGAAATAACGGGCGATTTCCTGCGCCGCGGACACAATGTAAGAGATGTCGGGGTCTTTGGATTTCCGGAGAGGCGTCGGGACGCAAATATTAATGGTATCCAACTCCCGGATCGCGCTAAAATCGGTCGTGGCGCGCAATTTCTTTTCCGCCACCAGTTCCGCGACTTCCTCCGTCGGGACATCCTGAATATAAGATTTACCCTGTCTCAGCGAAGAAATTTTCCTGGCGTCGATATCGATTCCGCACACCTCGATTCCGGCTTTGGCGAACTCAACCGCGAGAGGTAGCCCCACATACCCAAGCCCGATAATTCCCGCCTTCAGTTTCCGATTCTTGATTTTTTCCTGCAATACCGTTTCTGCTTTACTGGTCACGTTTGAAGCCTCTCGGTTATGCCCACACAATTACCGGGCAATTCAATTCCCAGTTCGATTACAAAAACTCACTCATTCGTCCCATTCTTCTGTCACCAATAGCTCAGACCGTGCCCTGAGATACCGGTGGCGTTTCAATGGAAACGCGTTTCCCCCCTTCAAAAACTTCCACCGACTTGACCTGGCCTTCCGGAGTGTATTTCGTCACAACCCTCCGCGTGCCGGAACGGGGACGTCCGAAATTGTCAATCCGCTGCTTAAGGCGATCGGCCAAGGCGTCCTGCTTAATCCCCTTCAGCGCCTCCACCTGTTTTAAAGCCAAGTCTTTATCGCCCTTCTTTAAATAAGTGATCCCCAGATTGTTATTCGCGCCGACATGATCGGGTTGAATCCTCAGAACGGTCCGGTAATTTTCAATCGCCTTGTCATATTCCCCGGTTTCGTCATACGCGCAACCCAAGGAATTATACGCCTCCACAAAAACGGGATCAAGGCGGACCGCGATTTGATAGAGCTCGATCGCTTTGTCGTATCGCTTCTGAACCGAAAATAAATGCGCGAGGTTGTAATATCCTACCGCATCCTGGGGCGAAAGCTCCGCGGCCTTAAGCGAAAGAGCTTCGGCCTCTTTCACTCGCCCCGTCCGCAGATAAAGAGCTCCTAAATTCTGGCAGACATCCAGCTGATCCGGCCGCAATTCAAGCGACTTGCCGTAAGCCTCGATGGCTTCATCCGGGCGATTCTGTTTCTCATACAAACTCCCGAGGTAGTAGTACAAATCGGAAGACCGGGGATCCAATTCAATCGCCTCTTTCAAGTAAGCTTCCGCCCGAGGAAAATCTTCTTTCGCGAGGTAGATCGCGGTCAAATGTCTGTAAGGATCCAGCCCTTTAGGATCTTTTTCGATTGCCTCTTTATAAAGTTCGATTGCCTTATCCGAATTTCCGACATATTTATAGGCCAAGCCGAGGTTATCATAATATTCCGCCTGATCGGGCTGTATCTCGATGGCCTTTTCCAAATACGGAATAGCCTCTTCGTACCGGTCAAAATCCGCCAGGGCCTTTCCGTAGTTATTGTTCGGCCTCGCTTTTGCGGGCGATTTTCTGACGGCATCTCCCCATAACGTCACTTCATCCTTCCAAACGTTATTCCGGACATACGTAAGCCCGGAAAACACCATCACCACCACCGCTAGAATCGTTACGTACTCTTTTTCGTCCCGAAAAAGCAAAGCCAGTCCGGCCGTGAAAAACATGGAAAGTCCCACCATGGCCAGATACATCCGATGCTCGAAAATAACGTCCTTCACCACAATGACTCCCGATTCGATGCTCAGGACGATAAAAAACCAAAAAATACCGTACGCGAGAATCGGATACCTCCTCCGGTTTAAAAACGCCCAGACACAAAGCCCCGCGAGAAAAACAAACGAAGCAAAAGTCGAGGGGGCAAATAAGGAACGGGCAATCGGGTAGTCGTAATCCAGGTTCTGCCGGATCGGGAAGACAAATAGCCTGAGATAAGTCCTCAGCACGTCAATCTGCGTCAGCAAATAATGGACGCGAGGCGTCTCGGCCTGAAAACGCGAAAGCCCCTCAAAACCCTTCGCGACAAAGTTCTGTTCCGTCACGACAAAATGCCCGCGAAAGCTGATAAAAATCGAAAATAGCGCGAGCAGCAAATACGGGAGAAACGGCAAAATCCATTCCCGGAGCTTTTTCCTTTCAAAAAAAAGCCATTCATAAACAAAAAGCGTCACGGGCAGGGTATAGGAGATCTCTTTCGTGAATACCGCCGCCAAGGCGCTCAGCCATGAGACGACCAGAAAGCGGATTTTCTTTTCGAACCTGAATTTGACATAGAAAATCATGGCCCCAAGGTAAAAAAACGTCGCCAGTGCGGCCATTCGCTGGGTAATATAGGTCACGCTCTGAGTCTGGACCGGATGGACAAGAAAAATCAGGCTTGAAAAAACCGCCACCGCCCCCGCGTAACGGACTGCCGGAAAAGCGCGCATCCGCGGAGCCTGGAAAGTCAGAAGAACGAGCCAGCAAAGCAAAACGCTGCATGAAACATGGATCAGAAGATTGGTCAGGTGATACCCGAAGAGGCCGAGGCCTCCCAGGCGGTAATTCAGCGCAAACGACAGGTAGGAGACAAACCGGGAATTTGAAAAATTCCAGACAAGATTCAACTGTTTGAGCAACGGCTTCCCTTGCATCGCCGGGAATGCGGTATTCCCGACAATCGCTTGCTCATCGTCAAAATGGTAGCCTGCAGTGAAGGAATTCGAATAAATCAAAAACCCGAAAATCAGACAAAGCCCCAGTGAAATCCCGATCGTCCGCAGGCGGCCGCCCGGATTGTCCGCCGCAAAAACCCGTCCTTCTCCCGTTCTCATTATCTTATCGCCGAAATCTTTCCGCTCAATCCCGATTCCCGAGGATCAGAAAAGCGTATACACAAAAGGGGCTACCGCCGAACTTTGCGTAAAAACAATCAAAGCGCCCAGCAGAAGCAAAGTCAGTACAATAGGGGTCAGCCACCATTTTTTACGCACCTTCAGGAAATCCCAAAACTCCTTCAGAATAGAAAGTTTGCTCATCCGCTCCTCCTTAACCCGGAATGCCCGCCCGGCCGATTTCAAAACTGTTTCTCGTAATCTTCCTTCAGCGGCCCCTTCTCTCTCCGCCTCCAATAAGTTAAAGCGCCGTCCGTCCGTTTCAAATCCAAAAGATCTTTTCCCGATAATCTAATCAAAAGCCCGATAGGAGTCAAAACCAAACAAAATACCGCGGTCAGAATCACGCGCGTCATCACGCTCCCCAAAACCAGGGCAATCCCCATCCAAATCTTCTGCAGAGGCCTAAGGATTTTCGGGACGGCAATTCCCGAAATGAAAAGAACCGCGCCCACGGCCAGAACCGGAAGAAAAAAAGTTTTTCCCCTCCACCAAAAGAGAAGGCCCAAAAGGACGAGGACGGAACCGACCGTCAGCCCAAACTCCCGGAGCTCCTTCGGGCCGCTTTTGATTTTTTTGAATTCCTCAATCCAGCTCATACTCACGCAGCCAATCGATATCCTTTTCAAGAGGTTTCTGCCCTTTCTTCTCGAGCAGGAAATTTCCCATCACCAGATAATCCATGTTCGTCCGCATAAAGCACCGGTAAGCGTCTTCCGGGGTGCAGACAATCGGTTCCCCGCGAACGTTAAACGAAGTATTGATCAGGGCATAGCAGCCGTACTTTTTCCCGAAGCGCTCGAGCAAATCGTAAAAAAGAGGATGCTGATCCCGGGAGACCGTCTGAATCCGCGCCGAATAATCCACATGCGTCACCGCCGGAAGATCGGAGCGGGGCACGTTCAGCTTTGCGATCCCGAACAATTTCCCGTCTTCCGGATTTCCGGGACGGCGGATAGCCTTCTTCACCGGCGCGACCAAAAGCATATACGGGCTCTCGCAATCCATTTCAAAATAATCCGAAACCCTCTCCCGAGTCACGGAAGGCGCGAAGGGCCTGAAGCTTTCCCGGAATTTGATCTTCAAATTCATGGTCTCCTGCATTTTCGGCGAACGGGCATCCCCGAGAATCGAGCGGCCTCCCAATGCCCTCGGGCCGAATTCCATCCGTCCTTCAAGCCAGCCGATGACTTTCTCATCCGCGATGAGGTCCGCAATCCGTCCGGAGATTTCCTCATCGGAAATTTCCGAGTAAGGGATATTCCGGCATTCGAGAAAATCGCGGATTTCATCCTTCCCGTAGCAAGGACCCAGATAAGACCCCTGCTGAGAATCCTTCTTTCCGTCCGCGGCGCGCGCATTTCCCAAATACTGATGCCAGGCAAACAGCGCCGCCCCCAGAGCGCCCCCGGCGTCTCCCGCCGCAGGCTGAATCCATAACCGCTCAAAAGGGCCTTCCCTAAGAATGCGTCCGTTACCCACGCAATTCAGCGCCACCCCGCCGGCAAGGCACAGATTTTTCATCCCGGTTTCCCGGTGGACATGCTTTGCCATCCGAAGCATGATTTCTTCCGTCACCTCCTGAATCGAACGCGCAAGATCCATCTCACGCTGAGTCAGACGGCTTTCCGGTTTTCTGGGGCGGCCGCCGAAAAGCTTGTCGAACTTCCGGTTCGTCATCCTCAAGCCGCAGCCATAACCGAAATATTCCATATTCATCCGGAAAGAGCCGTCTTCCTTCAAATCAATCAGCTCGTTCAGGATTAAATCCCTGTATTTGGGTTCGCCGTAAGGCGCAAGGCCCATGACTTTATACTCGCCCGAATTGACTTTGAACCCGGTGTAATACGTGAACGCGGAATAAAGAAGTCCCAGAGAATGAGGGAACCGGATCTCGGACATAAGCGAAAGCTCATTCCCCTTCCCGACCCCGTAACTGGCCGTCGCCCATTCACCCACCCCATCCATCGTGAGAATCGCAGCCTCCCCGAAAGGCGAAGGGAAAAAGGCCGAAGCCGCATGAGACTCGTGATGCTCGGTAAAAAGGATTTTTCCGTTATAGGAAAGATCTTCCCGGATCAGGTCTTTGATCCAAAGCTTCTGCTTGATCCAAAGAGGAACCGCTTTCAGGAATGAAAAAAAACCCCGAGGGGCATAGGCAAGGTAAGTCTCCAGAATGCGTTCGAATTTCAGGAATGGTTTGTCGTAAAACGCGACCCAATCCAATTCATCCCCGCCGATGCCCGCTTCGGAAAGGCAATACCGGATGGCCTGAATGGGGAACGCAAAATCATGCTTCTTGCGGGTAAAACGCTCTTCCTGAGCCGCCGCGACGATTCTCCCGTCACAAACCAAAGCGGCCGCGCTGTCGTGATAAAAAGCGGAAATGCCGAGGATATTCATCGTCACACCTCAAAAGCCCACATAAACACGAGCCGGATTCGCGCTTCTTGACCCTCTAAAAGCACAAATCCGGCTTTCGATTCAAATCAGTGTTTCCAAAACCGTCTTGCGGTTTCCGAAACCTTAAAGCTTCTTGCCGATGAAAATCGCAAGATCAACGCACCGATGCGAATACCCCCATTCGTTGTCATACCACGACACCAATTTAAAAAACCGCTTCTCACCTTTTAAATTGTTCTGAAGCGTAGCCAACGAATCATAAATGGAAGAACGTGCGTCGTGGACAAAGTCCGTGGACACAAGCTCTTCATTCGCGTATCCCAAGTAACCCTTGAGATAAGTTTGCGAAGCCTTCTTCAAAAGACCGTCGATCTCCTCGATCGAGGTGTCTTTTGCGCTTCGGAAAGTCAAATCCACCACCGAAACGTCGGGACTCGGAACTCGGAAGGCCATTCCCGTCAGTTTGCCTTTCACGGCCGGGAGGACTTCGCCCACCGCTTTAGCCGCGCCGGTCGTCGACGGGATAATGTTGACGGCCGCCGCGCGTCCTCCTCGCCAGTCCTTCTTGGAAGGTCCGTCCACGGTTTTCTGAGTCGCCGTGTAGGAATGAATCGTGGTCATAAGACCGGTCTCGATTCCGATCCCTTCTTTGAGCAGCACGTAAACCAAAGGAGCCAGGCAATTCGTGGTACAGCTCGCGTTGGAAATCAAGTTATGCTTCGCCGGATCGTATTCGGATTCATTAACCCCCATAACAATCGTTTTCACTTCACCTTTGGCAGGAGCCGAAATAATCACTTTCTTCGCGCCGGCCTGCAAATGCCCGGAAGCCTTCTCGCTGGTCGTAAACAATCCGGTCGACTCAATCACAAGATCCACGCCGAGGGCTTTCCACGGCAGTTCAGCCGGACTCTTGGTCGCGAGCACGCACTTGACTTTATGGCCATTCACGACGAGAGTATCCGCTTCTTCTTTGGCAGGATCACTTTTCTCGGTGGAAATATCATGCTTAAATTTCCCATGGATGGAATCATATTTAAGCTGGTAAGCAAAATAGTCGGCGTCAGTCGAAATATCGACTACCGCAACCACATCAAGCGTCTTGCCCAGCAAACCCTGGTCGCAAATAGCCTGAAACACCAATCTTCCAATACGCCCGAACCCGTTAATTCCAACGCGAATTGCCATTTCATTACCTCCCTTTCAATGCATAGACGATTTCGCAGAATGGTTTTAAAAAACTTTTGTTTGCCAGAGCCACTAATTATAGTGTCTCGCTTTGCGCTGTCAAGCCTCACCGCGCAAAACGAAGCCCTTTTTGCCGAAAAATCCGGACTTTCACAAAGAACCGAAATGCATGCCGGCATGAATTCGTCGGCCGTTCGCAAATTCAAGCCCGCTCATTTCCCGCTTTCCGGAAGGCTTTATCCGATCAATCAAAAGCGTCCCTTTCCCGGCACGAACCTTCAGAAACCCTTGCTTATCAATCTCAAGAATCTCGCCCGGCTCACCCTCCGGCGTCAAATCCTCCGCGCGCGTTTTCAAAATCTGAATAGACTCTCCGTAAAAAAACGTGTGCGCACAGGGCCATGGAACCAAACCTCTCACCCGGTTGGAAATCTCACGAGCCGGTTTTGTCCAATCGATCAGGCCGTCTTCCTTCTTGAGCTTCGGCGCATAGGTCGCCAAAGAAGGATCCTGCGGAACAAAAGAAGCGCTTCCCTTCTCAACCGACTCTAGGACTTTGAGAACCATGTCCGCCGACAAACGGCTCAATCGTTTCGACAGAGACAGCGCATCTTCCCCCTCCTCGAGAAAAACCTCTTCCTGAGCGACGATATCCCCCGAATCCAAGCCTTGATCCATTCTGAAAATCGTCACCCCGCTCCGGATCTCCCAGTTGATAATCTGCCAGTTAATAGGTGCCGCTCCCCGGTACTTGGGAAGCAAAGACGGATGGATATTCAGCGCGACTCGCTTCGGAAGCGCAAGCCAGTCCGAAGGCAAAATTTTCCCGTATGAGGCAATCACCAACGCTTCCGCATTGAGCGCCCCAAGTTCTCGGACAATCTCCGTCTGCTTCAATTTCTCGGGGGTCTTGCAGAGAATTCCTTTTGAGCGTGCAAATTCGTGAACGCAATTGGGAATCACGTCCAACCCCCGGCCCCGGGGTTTGGGAGGAACGGTAATGACCGCGACCATTTCATGACGCTCAGCCAGCCTCTCCAAAGGCTGCATGGAAAATTCGGAGGAACCGCAGAAAAGGATTTTCACGATTTTGAGCGAAGCATTTTCAGGCCCGGCAGAATCTCCCGCCTCTGATTAAACCCGAGCCGGTCAATAAAAAGTTTGCCGTCCAAATGGTCGATTTCATGCTGAAGGATCCGGGCCTCGAGGTTTTCGGCTTCAAAGACCGTTTCCTTCCACTCAAGATCCCTGGCACGAATTTTTACCGTCTTCGCGCGTCGGACCTCCGCCGTAACCCCGGGAACGCTCAGACATCCTTCCTCTTTCAGCTGAGTCCCGGACTGTAAAAGGATTTCGGGATTGATATAGACTTTTTCCTTCCCCTTCTTGGCTTCGGGGCTGATCACAATAATTCTTTTCGACACGCCAACCTGCGGAGCCGCCATCCCAACACCGTCGGATTGAAACATTGTCTCGATTAAATCCTTGATGAATTCAAGATCTTCGGGGCGCAATAATTCCACCTCCGCCGACCTTTTCGCCAAAACCTCATCGGGATAAGTTTTCACCTTTAGAATCGCCATAACCCATGCCCTTTCAACAGTTTATTTTAGCATAATGCATTTCCCTTGCAAGGATAGCGACAGTCATATCCATTGAAATTCGTTTTAGCTCCGAAAGCGAATTCTGAGGCGAAGGAGTTAAAACGATAGGTAATCCCACGTCGGTTGCTGGGCCGCAACCTCCTGGGATAAATTCGCATGGTGAACTTGACGCTCCCTTTGGTCGCGTAAGTTCGATGCTCATTTACAGCACACTGACCGGATCGACATCAACGGTCAGTCTCACCTGAGACGGCTTCCTGAAATCAGACAGAACTTCCCGCAAAAAACGGTTCATTCCCAAGACTTCTCTTCCCTTGAGCATCACATGCCAGCGAAAATGCCCCCGCAACTTATAAAACGGTAAAGGAGCAGGACCCAGAATTTCCCGGAATGGAAGCTTTTCCCGATGTCCCTTCAGCTTCGAGCAAAATTCCCGGGAAACCCCATACACTTCCTTTTCGTCCCGCCCCTGAATCACCACATTGATCAAATGGCAGAAAGGCGGATAGTCCAATTCACGGCGCTTCTCGATTTCCGAATCAAAAAAACGGCGATAGTCATGTTCTTTCGCGTACAAAATACTGGGATGGTGAGGAGAGTAGGTCTGAAAAATGACGCGTCCCCTCGCATTCCCACGCCCCGCACGGCCCGCCACCTGAGTCAGAAGCTGAAACGTCCGTTCGTCGGACCGAAAATCAGGAAGAGCGAGGCTCACGTCCGCCGAAATCACGCCCACCATCGAAACATGCGGAAAATCAAACCCTTTGGCGATCATCTGTGTCCCGACCAGAATATCGGTTTTGCGTTTCCTGAAATCCCCGAGAACTTCCTCCTGTTTTCCCTTCTTCTTCGCGATATCAAGATCGAGGCGCGCAATGCGGGCCTGAGGAAAAAATCTCGCGATCTCGCTTTCCACCTTTTCCGTCCCCCACCCCACGTATTTCAGAACCGCCGCGCGGCAGGACGGGCAAGCCTCATCCAATCGCCTCTGATAATTGCAATAATGGCAGAGAAGCCTCCCCCTCTCCTGATGATAAGTCAGCGCAACCTGACAATGCCGGCACTGGACGATCCCCCCGCACTGCAGACAATGCACCTGCGTTGAAAAACCCCGCCGGTTAAGGAGGATCAAAACACCTTCCTTCCGTTCAAGCGACTGCGTGATCTCATGAATCAGCGGAAATGAAAACGCGACGGACTTCCCGCGATTGGATGCCTCCTGCTTCAGGTCGACAATACGGACCTCGGGAAGTTCCCGCTCATCGATTCTTCTCGTCAATTCCAGTTTCCGGATGCGTCCGCTTTCGGCCGCGTGCATCGTCTCAAGCGAAGGAGTCGCGCTCCCCAGGAGGAGAACGGCTTTCTCAAGTTCCGCACGCTTCCAGGCCACGGTCCGGGCATGATACCGGGGAGACTCCTCCTGCTTATAGCTCCCCTCATGTTCCTCATCGATAATCATCAGGCCTAAATTTTTCACGGGAGAAAAAATCGCGGACCGGGGCCCCAGCACCACCCGGCTTTCGCCCCCGCGAATTCTCTGCCACGCAAAAAAGCGTTCCCGGTCCGTCAGGCGGCTGTGGATGATTTCAATCAGATTCCCGAAATGCCCCCGGAAAAATTCGCGGATTTGATCCGTCAGAGCAATCTCAGGGACGAGGCAAATCGCCGATTTCCCGAGATCAAGAGTCTTTTTGATCGCACGGATGTAAACTTCCGTTTTCCCACTGCCGGTCACTCCGTGGAGAAGAAAAGTCGAATGCGCCCCGGCCTCCAACGCCGGGAAAATTTCCGCAACAACGGCTTCCTGTTCCTCATTCAGAGTCACCCGGAAAGGGGCGCCCGTATCGCAAACCTTGGCAGAGCCTTCCCGGTGTTTGATACCGGCCCGAACGGTTTTCGGTAAAGCATTTTCAATCGCCTCGCCCCATGAACAGAAGTAATATTCGCCGATCCAGCGGGTGAGCTCAAGAAAATTGGCGTCAAGCACCGGCTCGCGATCCAGGCATTCGAGGACCGGTTTGATCGATTTGACATCGGCTTCATCCCGGAACCCGACGACATATCCCTGGATTTCCCGGTTTTTGAACGGAACGCGGACCCGGCAGCCGATCCCGACATCTCCCGCCGCTTCCGTGTTCAATTCATAGGAAAAAGGGTCACGAACCGGAAGAGGAATGGCAACCTGCACGCATTTCACTTCAAGCCGAGCTCCGTCATAATAAGCTGCATGTCCTGCCAGACCTTAATCTTGTCCTTCGGATTTCGCAGGAGATAGGCGGGATGATACGTCGGCATCACCTTGATGCCGTGATAATCGTGAAAACTTCCTCGAAGCGCGCTGATCGAACGGTCGGTCCGGAGAAGAGTCTGCGCGGCAAAATTCCCGAGCGCGCAAATAACGCGGGGATGAATAATTTCAAGCTGGCGGATAAGATACGGTTCGCAATTCTGGATTTCTTCCGGAAGCGGATTCCGGTTTCCGGGCGGGCGGCATTTGAGCACATTGCAGATAAAGACATCTTCCCGCTTAAGCCCCATTGCCTGGATAATCTTCGTCAGAAGCTGACCCGCATCGCCGACAAACGGAAGGCCCTGACGGTCTTCTTCCGCGCCCGGCGCTTCACCGACAAAGACAAGCGAGGCATGAGGATTTCCCGCCCCGAAAACAACATGCTTCCGGGCCTTGGCAAGATGCGAACAACGCACACAAGGAAGGACTTCTTCCCGAAACGAAATCAAATCCGAACGCTGGACGCGCCCTGATTCTTCGTTTTTCAGGACCTCAGCCCGGGGAATAAATTCCTCCCCGTTATCCCGCAAATACTCGAGATAGGCCCGAGTCTGCCGCATAACAGCCTCCATCGAATCCTGCCCATCTACCGCTTCGTTCCGCATTCCCGTTCCGATCCGAAAATTTATTTTCCTTCGACCAGCTTCAATGCAAGATCCACGATATCTTTCGCGGCATGAGGTTTCGCGAGTTTCAGCATATTCGCACGAACCGCGCGCAGCCGTTCGGGATTCCTTACCATCTCGCCGACCAGACGAATCATATTCCCGACGCTTCCCGCAAAAAATGCCGCCTGATATTTCTCGAGAATTTCCGCGTTATAACTTTCCTGGCCCGGAATCTTCGAAGCCACCACCAGCGGAATGCCCCTCACCAATGCCTCCGAAGTCGTAAGCCCGCTCGAACGCGAAACCAGGATATCCGAGACCGCCATCAATTCATGCATATTGTTCACAAATCCCAGGACCGCGACGGGAAACGGATGAGAATCCGCGCGCAATTCATCGTACAGATTCCGATTGGTCCCGCAAACGGCAATCACCTGAACCGAGTCCTTGAATTCCCCGAGTTGATCGATAAATTCCTTCAGAGGTCCGATCCCGAAACTCCCGCTCGTCACCAACACCGTCAGACGCCCCGATGCCAGCGAAAGGCTTTTTAGCAAAGCCTCTTTTTCGACCGGCACGGAAAAAAGATCCGAAACGGGAATCCCGAAAACGCCTATTGCCTTCTCTTTCACGCCCATTTTCAAAAGGGCCTGTTTCGTATCCTCCATCATGCCGACATAAAAATCCGTCCCCGGATTCACCCAAAACCGGTGGACCAGAAAATCCGTCACGACCACGACAATTTTGGAGGAAATACGCCCTTCCCTCCGAAGCCGGGAAGCGACTTCCGCGGAAAGAAAATGCGTCGTCAGGATCAGGTCCGGATTTTCCCGGACCAGGAAATCCTCGAGAGGTTTCCCGTAAAACGAATTGAAGCAACCGCGCAGAAAACGCATCGGGCCGAGCGGAAACAACTTATCGCTCAAAAGATAAAAGAACGCCCAAAGCCATGAGGCGTGCGCAACCAAAAAGAAATAAGACGAGCTATAAGACCGCCCGAACAGCCCCGTCATGTAATTCAGAACATCCAAAAACCGCAAATCGGCCTTTTTATCAACACCCCGCCGTTTCAGTTCCTCGTGCAAGGCCTCCGCCGCCTTTTTGTGTCCGTGCCCCGCCGTCGCGTAAAAAATAAATATCTTCATCGCTCATCCCTCTATGTGACCGTTTAAGAGTTCCCTGATATTTGTCATCCTGAGGAGGCGAAAGTCGACGAAGGATCTCGGTGCCATAAAAGAAATAATTCTTTTAGAGATCCTTCGACTTCGCACCTGCGGTGCTCCGCTCAGGATGACCCCATCCGCGAAAATCACTTGCCTTAGGTTCGGCAAATTTTACCGGAGCGTGCTCTCGCAACCGTTTGGACGGGTGCTTTGACCCGACCGATCTGAGATCCTTCGCTACGCTCAGGATGACGCACACCAGCAAACACCGAATAACAACTGTTTAAACCATTAAAAACTTACGCATGCTCATTTCGCGTCATGCACCAACAACAAATCCACCGCTTCCTTAAAATCCCGCGCGATATAATCCGGCTTTGTTTCCGGCGTAATTTCCGCCTGATGCGCCGCGCCGTAACCGGTCAAAACCATGATTGTCTTCAACCCGTAGTCCTTCCCCGCCTTGATATCACTGATCTTATCCCCGACAAAAAACGTTTCGGCTGGATTGAAATCGATTTGCCGGTGAGCCTGTTCAAAAAGACCCGTTTTCGGTTTCCGGCAGTCACAATCGCCTTTTTTTCCGTGCAGGCAGTAATAAACGGCCCGGATTTCACCTCCCGCCTCCCGTACCGCTTCCGTCATTGAGGCTGTGATATGATCCAGAGTTTCTTTCGAAAACAATCCATCCCCGACGCCTGCCTGATTTGAAATCACCACTGTGTCATATCCCCGCTCCCGGATAAGGCGAAGGCCGTCAAGAACGCCGGGGAGGAATTCAAAGTCCTCCCATTTCGTGACATACCCGCCGAGATCCAGATTGATCACGCCGTCCCGGTCGATAAAAACAACTTTCCTGAAATTTTTCTTCATCGGGATTTTTTCTCGAAAGAAGGCAGGGCCGTCCCCTGTTTGATCTCACGGTATTTCGCGTAGGTCATCAGCTGATAATAGGAATGAAACAGCGACATGAGAAACCCGTAGAACCCGTGTTTCACGCCGCCCTTCATGAAATAATTCTTAAAAAACCGGTCCACCACCTTGCGAAGCGTATTCCCGAGGGAGACTTTCCTCCCATCCTGAATCCATTTGTCCGCTTCAAGGGTCGTCTCGCGGTTAATCTTGGTCAGAAACTCCGACAGATTTCTCCACGAGTAATGGATGATATCGCCATTCAGCCTCCCGCATTTCCCTTCCCGGAAAAGCCGCGGATGGACCCTCGCCTCCTCATATTTGAATGTTCCTTTCCGGAACAGACGGTCCTTGTGCGCCGGGTAATAACCGGCCCCCTGAATCCAATGAGTTCCCAGATACGTCCGGATAGGAATGGCGTAAGCGTTAAACTCTTTCGTGTCATTCGAAAGGGCCCCCCGGATTTCCTTCTCAAGTTCCGGTGAAATCCGCTCATCGGCATCCAGCGACAGAATCCATTCGCCGGTCGCTTTGGAATAGGCAAAATTCCTCTGTCGTCCTTCGATGTCCATTTCGCGCTGAAAGATCTTGTCCGTAAATTTCCGGGCAATCTCAACCGTCCGGTCCGTACTCATATCGTCCAAAACGACAATCTCGCTTGCCCAGGCCGCGCTGGCGAGGCAATCCTCAATGCGGTTCTCTTCATTCTTCGCGATAATCACAACCGATAACGGAAACTTTTCACTCATGTCGGCAATGTCCTTCCCTTGGAGGTAATGGTTAACGCGGAAGCCCCCAGGCCGAGAAAGAACCAGAAAAACATCCCCATCTGCAGGGATTCCCAGCAGGTATCCGCCAATGAAAACACCAGAAAAACAACCAACCCGGAACTCCAGCCCGTCAGAAAAGCCCTAAGATCCGGCTCCTCACTCGACCGAAGCACGCGAAATGCCCGGACAAAAAAAGATCCCACAAACAACAAAAAGAAAACAAGCGCCGGAAGCCCCCGCTCCGCGGCAAGCTGAAGATAACTGTTATGCGCGTAATAATTCTGCACCCGCCAGCTCTTTTCCTTGTCGAATTCATGATAGCTCTTCACATACGTGTTGATCCCCGTCCCGAGCCAGGGGCGCGCTTTCACTACATTAATCGCACGGTCCCACAAAACAAACCGCTCCACCAGAGACTGCTCTTTCTTTTCGGCATCCTCATGAATAATCATATTGCGGGGCAAGACCAAAACACCGACCACGGCCGCTACGGCCAGACACAATAAAACCCACTTTCTCCCGCGGACCAGCGCCAAAAAAGCAAGGCCTGCCGCGAACGAAACCCACACCGTCCTCGCTTGGGTATGGAATATGAAAAAGAAGGAAAGAGTTGTCATCAGTCCCAAAAATATTTTCTCCCGGCCCGTCACCGAATTGCGGACAAAAAGGAATCCCAGCCCCAATAGCCCCCACACCGCCAGATAAGCGCCCCAAAAACCGTGGTCCCCAAACGGCCCCGTAATGCGCAAATTCGTGCTGACGTACCCGACCGGCCACCCCCGGAAAAGGTCCTTTCCCGCGCCCATTTGATAAAACCCGTCAAACATCATGGCAAGAAACAGAACAAAACTGACGGTCATAAAACCGGCGAGTTTTTTCTTCTCCGAAAAGAGGTCCCAGACTGCGAGAAAAAAAAGGATCTGCCGGGCCGCACGAACAATTCCGCGAATGCTCTGCCCGGAGTATTGGGAAATAAACACTGACGCGAGCGAGAGCACGAAAAACAGGGCCAGAAAAATCAATGTCCGGTCCGCGAAAACCCGGGGCCATTCCCTGCGGATAATTTTCGCCAAAAGCCAGGCGACGATCGCGGTGATTGAGCTGATCTCAATGAGGGCCCTCGAAAACGGAAAGCAGGCAAAGAACACGTAGACGGAAATTTCCGCGATACGGCTCAGAAAAAGATCACTTTTCATCGGAATCAATAGGCATTTTTGAAAGCGGTGAATGTCCTGACCAAAATCTTAAAATCAAGGAATAGCGACCAGTTCTCCATGTAATAGACATCGTATTTAATCCGTTCCTTGAGAGAGGTATTCCCCCTGAGCCCGTTGACCTGCGCCCATCCGGTAATCCCGGACTTGATTTTGTGGCGGGCCATATACCGAGGTATCATTTCTCGGAACTGATCCACAAAATGGGGACGTTCCGGACGCGGGCCCACCAAGCTCATGTCTCCTCTGAATACATTCCAGATCTGAGGCAGTTCGTCCAAATTCAGCCGTCTCAAAATCTTCCCGGCAAGCGTCACCCGGTCATCCTTCTCCTTGGCCCATACCGGCCCCGTTTGGGCTTCCGCGTCCGGTTTCATTGTCCTGAACTTATACAGGTTAAAACTCTCCCCGTCCTGCCCCACGCGCTCCTGCCCGTAGAAAATCGGCCCGCCGTCGCTTAATTTGACAATCAGTCCGATCAGCGCCATCAAAGGGAAAAGCAAAATCAGCGCCGCCGCGGACAAAACGAGATCAAAGCTCCTTTTGGTAATCCCGTTCCAGACATCATCCAAGGGCAGTTCCTTGAGGCCCAGGAGAGGAACATCTCCCACATATTCGATATCCACACAACTCGTCACCATCCCGTAAAAATCCGCCACCAAGCGGAACCCGATCATCCGGCTTTCGCATTTCAGCATGAGTTCCGTGGTTTTCTCACGGGGAAAATTCGGTTCAGTCAGGACCACTTCCGTAATCCCGCACTCCTCCACCACCCGGTCAAAATCCTCCAAAGCCCCCAAAATCGGTAAACTTTCGAGATGTTTTTCCCCGTCGTGCTTTTGCTGGGCCAAGATGCCGATGATTTTATAATCATACCGGGGACTCGCCTGAATCCGTTCGATCAGCTTCCGTGCGTTCCGGTTAATCCCCAAAATCAAAAGCCGGTTCACGTCCCGTTTTCTCGCCTTCTCGAAGGCCTCCGCCTTTCGGATTACAAACCGTTCCAGGAGAACGGAAACGATCGAAAAACACCAGGCAATCAAAATCACAATCCTGGAATAGCTGAATTCCCGGTACGCAAACGTCATGGCCATAACGATCAAAAACAAAAGACTGGTAGCGCGGATCACGGCAAAAAACTCGTCCATCAGCGAAAGAGGGGACCTGACGGAATAAAGGTGATTGCTCCGGAAAACAAAAATCATCACCGGCACGATCAGGACAATCGCCTTGGCGTATTCCAAAAACGGAGGGATATCTGTCACGGAAACCCAATGGCCTGAAAACCGGAACCAATAGGCCAAAAAGTAGGCGCCGATAATCACCAAAGCGTCCACTCCCAGCGTGACAAACGAATATTTCGGGTTGCGCCGTCTTAACATAAATTCTATTGTGCGGTTTCGATCAGATTTTTGTCAATGGGTTTATGTTCAATCCAAGCTTGATAAACAGAAGAGACCAACTGAGTCATTCGCGCCTTAAACACTTCCCGCCCAAATCGCTCCGCATTGGCCCGAATCACCGCGGGATCGAAAGTCAAACTCTCAAATTTCTTCACGGCCTCAATCAGCGCTTCAGGCGTCTGTTCATTAAAGAATATTCCGGTCTCACTTGTCACCGTCTCCAGCGCGCCCCCCTTTCCGTACGCGATGACCGGCTTCCCGCAGGCCTGCGCCTCAACCGGAACAATCCCGAAATCTTCGTCGGCGGCAAAAACAAAGGCCTTTGCCCCCGCGTAAACCCGGCCCAAGTCCGATTGTTCCACAACCCCCAAAAACCGGATATTGCCGGACGCCAGTTTCTTCAGCTTCGCAAACTCCGGCCCGTTTCCCGCCACGATCAAAGGATAGCCTAAGCGGTTAAAGGCCTCAATCACCAGATCAATACGCTTGTACGGAACAAGAGCAGAAATCGTCAAATAATAATCTCCCGGCACGGCCGCTACGGAAGATGAAATTCCCCGCGTATCCACCGGCGGATAAACCGCAACTGCCTCCCGGCCGTAAAAATCCCTAATTTTGCTTCTGATATTCCCGGAATTCCCGATAAAAAAATGAACCGTCTCGTTAGACTTAAGGTCCCAATGCTTGAGGCGATCCAAAACCCAATTCATCACTTTCCGAAGCAGAAACGGGAAAGACCCGAAATATTCACCGCGGAATCCCCAAACATAGCGCATCGGCGAATTGCAATAACAGATATGAAGCGCGCCCGGAGGGACTTTTACTCCCTTGGCCACACAATGGTTAACCGACAGGATCACATCATAGCCTTTCAAATTGAACGTCCGGATCGCAAACGGAAACAAAGGCAAAAGCCAACGATAATAGCGGCGGATTCCGGGAAACAACGAAAGGAAAGAAGTCCTAACGCGAACCTCTTCAAACCGCGGAGACAATTTACTCCGGTCGCAAAAAAGAGTAAAGATATCCGCTTGAGGAAAAATCTCAAGAAGCGCTTCGAGGACCCGTTCCCCGCCCCTCATATGAATCAGCCAGTCATGGACCAATGCGATTTTAAGAGATTTCATTTTTCCCCGCAATTTCGCCGTACACGCGCAGCATTCCCTCAATCATTTTCTCGAGGGAAAACATCTCCCGGGCATATTCCCGCGCCCGCGAGACCATTTCCGTCCTCAACCGGACATCTTTCAGCAAGAGTTTAATCCCGTCACACAGCTCATCCGCATTCTTATTATCGCGCAGAACCAACCCGGTCACCTTGTCCTGCACCAACTCCTTAATCCCTCCGGCACTGGAAACAATCACGGGAATTCCGACCAACTGGGCCTCCACCACGGCAAACCCAAAGCCTTCTTTAATGGAAGCCAGCACAAAAACGTCCAAAACGGCAAAAACATTCGGGATCGCCACGTCCCGGAGAAAAATCACGCGTTCCGCAAGACCCAAGCGTTCCACAAAGCGCTTCAATTCCCTTTCAAGACGGCCGGCCCCGGCAATCAGAAGCACCGCGTCGGGGTAATCCCTTAATAAACGCTGAAAAGCCCTGATCAAAATCGCGTGATTCTTCTCCGCCGAAAGCCTTGCCACAATTCCGATCACGGGAGACCCGGAAATCTGATATTTCCGACGAATCTCATCGCGGGGGAGCTTGACGTTATACCCCTTCAGATCGACTCCGTTGTAAACCACCCGGATCCCGCGGGAATCAATCCCGAGATCTCCCGACAAATGTTCCGCAACCGAACGGCTGATAGCCACCGTACGATTCCCCCCGCATTTCAGGATCCTCCGGGACCAGCGGGGTTTGTAATAACCGTGGAACGTGCAAACATAAGGAGTTTTCGTGAATTTCCAAAGCAAAAATCCCAAAAACTGACTCACGCGCGTATTGCAATGAATCAGATCCATCGGTTGGGTCTTCAAAAAACGCCTCAAAGTCAAAAACGACCGGAAAACGCGCGGTGACACAATGGACTTGGTATTGAGCGGAATTTCCAGACATTGAACTCCCGCCTCTTTCAGGGATTCCTCCCATAAACCTCCCGAAGAAGCGACCCAGACATCGTGCCCCGATTGTTTCAGGCCCTTGGCAAGATTGTACACATAGCGGGTGATCCCGCCCGTTCGCAGATGTGTCGTAACGATCAGGATATTCACTCTGCCAGTCCAGCCTTTCTGCAGGAAATCAAGATAACATTCGTGAGCGCAAGAGGAAAGATCTTGGCCTCCCATTTAACCAGAAAGCAATAAATCCGGTTCAGAGCCTTATAAAACGGAAGGATCCATTTCAAAATCACATGCCGGTTTGCTTTCTTTTCCCGGGACTTCATCAATGGCGCCATGGCCCAAAAAATCAGAATGGCCGTCAGGGCTGCCGCCTTGTCGAAAAGTCCCATCACTTTCGAAAACCGGAACCCGGTAAACCCCAAACGCCGCAAAGATTCCGCTAAATTCCTCATCCGGTAACGCCTCTCATGGCTCACAAAACGATCGTCAAAAGCATACAAATACGCGTGCAGAGGAACCGTTAAAATCAGAACCCCGCCGGGTTTCAAAATTCTCGCGATTTCCTCAAGAGCCGACTGATCGTCCGGGATATGTTCCAGGACCTCCGAACAAACCACGGTCGAAATCCGGCCCGTTCCGATGGCCATCCGCACGGCATCCATTGCCGCCACCCGCTTAATATTTTCCTTTACCCGAAGGAATTCCAGCGCTTGCCAGGAAATATCCGTAAAAACAGTCTTCGGGCCGACCTCCGTCACCGGCGAAATTCCCGAACCGAGTTCCAGAAGAATCCCGTCTCCCGTCCCGGCGAGAAATTTCCTGATCTCATCTTTCCGCCGCAAATAGCTGTAAAGATGATTCTTCAGTTCGAGATAAACGGAGTCCTGAAAGAAAATCTCGAAAGGATTCAGGGAAGAAACAGTGGACATCGAATAATTCGGGCCTGATGCAGAAGATATTTAAACAAAACAGCGAGCGTCTTTAGTCCATAAATAAGCGACGTCTTAAAATCAACCGAGGAGGCTTCCTTGAAATAGCGGGTCGTAATCGGGATCTCTTCGATTCTCATCCCGAAATGAACGGCCTGAACCAAAATTTCCGTATCGAAGACAAAGTCATTCGAATTCCTCAGAAAAGGAATGGACTCCAGAAAATGCCGGCTATAGGCCCGATAGCCCGTATGATATTCGGAAAGGCTCTTATGAAGAACCCTATTCTCGGCCGCAGTCAGAAAAGTATTCGACACATATTTATAGAGCGGCATTCCCCCTTCGAGGGCTTTCCGGCGATAGTACATCCGGGAACCCAAAACAACGTCCGCCTTCCCTTCAATAATCGGAGCGACTATTTCTTTTAAAAAAGCGGGATCATACTGCCCGTCCGGATGAAGCATCACCACCACATCCGCGCCCCGTTTCAACGCCTCCGTATAGCAGGTCTTCTGATTCCCGCCGTAACCCAAGTTATGATAGTGTCGAATCGTATGAAGCCCGAGCCGCAAAGCGTGGTCATAGGTATCGTCATGACTCGCGTCGTCCACCAGGATAATTTCGCTTACAAACTCCCGCGGAATCTTCTCGTAAGTATCGTGAAGCGTTTTCGCCGCGTTATACGCGGGCATCACCACCGTTATCTTCCGCCCCGTCACCGGGTCATTGTTTCCGCTCATTCCCAATATCCTTCCTCCTAAAGAGATACCGTTCCCCTTCTTGCCGGACCAACTCGTAGCGATTATCCTGTCCCAACACCTCAATCTTCTCTCTGAAATAATTTTCGTCCATCGGGTACAAATTTACATGCAAATCGATCAGATAATAATCCGCTTCGGAAAAAGGCTGATGCGCCGGATGATCTTCCCGCTCAAAAGGCACGGCGAAGTAGTAATTATACTTACGATAACCGATATAGGGAAGCAAATGTCCGTGAGTCACCAGATTGGCATCCGGAGGAATGCTTCGTGCCCAAGCAATCGATTCAAGAGATTCCTTCGTGACTTTTTTCGTTGCATAGTTCCCCCCGTTTAAAAGCAGCAAAAAAAAGCATACCCCTAAAAGAACGGCTCGCCTCCATTTCGGGGACAATTTCTTTTCAAAATTTGAAAAACCAAACACAAAAGCGATGAAGACAAACGGAATAACCGCCGCCGCATAATGAAATCTAAGATCAACAAAGTTTTCAGTTGCGCCACCACCTTGCAAAAATAACGGAAACAAAGGCACCAAGATGAGAAAAACCGATGGGGAACAAAGAGGAAGAAACATAAGGCGACTCGCTAACTTAATCAATGTCCGCCATTTCGCCCAACTTCCAAAAAGATAGAAAAACACTAAGGAGGGATTTGAAATAATGTTCTTCGCTATCCCCGCCATCGAATCCCCTTGATCGCTGAAATTCCTAAGATCTCCTTGCAAGATTGTGCTCTCGGTATAAGGAACAAACCACCGAATCAACAGGAAGAAATAAATGAGCGATCCGAGAACCGTCGCGATCCCCTGCCTCCGGTCTTTCATAAAGAAAACCAGAACGCCCAATGCGGAAAAATAGAGAAACGAATCTTCTTTGACCGTTAATCCCAGAAAAACAGAAAGAAAATAAGCCCACCACCACTTCCGCATCGCAAAATAAAGCGCCAGAAACACAAACAAAGGGTAGAAAATCTCCACAGAAAAATTCATCAGCAATACATTCTGAAGGTAACGGTAATTCAGATAGATCAAGCAAACAACAAAAGGAATCCAAGCCTCAGAAAAACGCCGTCGCGCAATCCCATAAAGCGGAATCGCCGCGGCACTGGCAATAAAGCCATAAATAACCGTCAGAAAAAGAGGAGACCGGAAACATTGCCACAAAGGCGCGAGAAAAATCAGAATGTTATTCAAGTGATAATACTCGTGCAAAAGCCCCGTAAAATTCACTTTGCCCTGAAAAAGGTAGTACAGCATGTAATCGTAAAATCCAAACGGAATAAAATTAATGTTCACACCAAAATACTCGGAAAGCTGCTGCCAGAGAAAAAGCAAACCATATACGCCCGCGAGCAGCCACACCGATGCCGGATGCGAAATAAAGCGTAACGCCGCATCTTTCCCCCTAGCAACCCCACCCCTCGCATCCGTATCCAATGCAATTCCACCCGCAAAAAGCAACAGGAGGAAAATAAAAGGCTTCCTGAGATTTTTCAATTTAATCGTATGTCCCGCTATTTCCGGCGGAAGTCCCGTTGCGACCAAATAGACCATCATCGCCCCCACAAGAGCAGCCATTCCAAGCAAAATCCTCGAAACAATCCTTTTCATCACTGCATCACCTCCCGATAAACATTCAACGTTTGCTCCGCCATTTTTCTCCAGGAGAACTGCCGGGCCCGCTCAATTCCCTTCTCCGCCAGCCTCCCCCGGAGTTCGTCATTTTGCAACATGTCGACAATCCGCTTTTCAAGCTCCCCGGAAGATTCCGCATCAAATTGCAAAGCGGCATCGCCGGCAATCTCGGGGAGCGACGCACGATCGGAAATAATCACCGGCGTCCCGCAGGACATCGC
>JAKQXH010000013.1 GCA_029561555.1 Candidatus Omnitrophota bacterium | reverse complement strand
CCTCTCCGGCTTCCCGAAGCCCCTCCAGGGTGAAATTCAACGGCGAACGGTAGTGTACGCAAAGCAGGGCGTAACGGATCGCCATCGGATCATGCCCCTTTTCGAGCAAATCCCGCAAAGTATAAAAATTTCCTTTCGATTTCGACATTTTCTCTCCGTCGGCCAGGAGAAATTTGCTGTGAAGCCAGAACCGCGCGAAGGGGCTCACACCGGTCGCGGCCTCCGACTGGGCGATTTCATTTTCGTGATGGGGGAATACAAGGTCCTCGCCTCCGGCATGAATATCAAAACTCTCGCCGAGATATTTCATGCTCATCGCCGAACATTCAATATGCCACCCCGGCCGGCCCGGCCCCCACGGGGAATCCCACGACGGTTCACCGGGTTTTGTCTTTTTCCAAAGGACGAAATCCGACGCGATTTCCTTCTCGTACTCATCCACATCCACGCGGGCACCGCTGATATTCTCTTCCAGATTTTTCTTGGAGAGTTTCCCGTACCCGGGGAACGCCCCCACGCGGAAGTAGACCGACCCGTCGTTTGCGTACGCGACATCTTTCTGGATCAACCGTCCGATCAATTTTTGCATTTCCCCGATTTCCTGCGTCGCGCGGGGCTGACAGGATGGTTCACGAATGTTTAAGGCCTTCAGATCTTCGTTGAAGGCCTGTATGTATTTCGCGGTAAACTCTTCCAGCGTCTTTCTCTCCCGATTGGCGCCAGCGATCGTTTTGTCGTCCACGTCTGTGATATTCATGACATGCCGGACCACATACCCCGCGCATCCGAGAAAACGCCGGAGCAGGTCTTCGAATATAAAGGTCCGGAAATTCCCGATATGGGCGTAATCATAAACTGTCGGACCGCAGGTATACATTCCCACTGTCCCATTTTTAAGAGGGACAAAATCCTCTTTCTTTCCCGTCAGCGTATTAAAAAAACGAATCGTCATCTCTTCCGTCTCCAATCATCCTGCACAAGCTAAAATAGCTTTTTCCAGTCTTTTCAGGCAGAGTTCCGCTCCGAGAAGAGGAATCAGACGGGCCATTTCGGGACCGTGCTCCTTCCCCGTGAGCGCGAGCCGGAGCGGCATAAAGAGGGTTTTCCCTTTCCTCCCCGTCTTCTGCTTGAGAACCCCCATCATTTTTTCATAAGAAGCGGTTCCCTCCGAGCGGATAAATTCGGCCGCGCCCGCAAGCAAATCTTTTGCTTCCCTGGCAATCCCCAAGTCGTTCTCAGACACTTCCAATCCGGGATCGAACACCGACAGTTTCTCGTTGATTTCGCTGAAACAGCGAAGGTTGTCCTTGAAAAGCAAAAATGCTTCGTCCGGCAAAGTGCCGGGTCCCGTGTAATAAGGTCTTGCCCTTGAAACGAATTCGGCATCGGAAATCCGCCTAAGATGCTCGCCTGAAAGCCAGTTCAGTTTATCAAAATCAAAACAGGCGGCCGAATGATGGACCTTCAACAGATTGAACATCTTTTTCAGTTCTTCCGGCGTCAGGATCTCATTTCCCTCCGGGGGAGACCAACCCAATAGCGCAAGGTAATTGACCAGCGCCTCGGGAGGATATCCCAATGTGCGGTATTCGGAAAGCGACATCGCGCCGAGTCTTTTGCTGAGAAGTTCCCCCCCCTTGCCGGCGATCAGCGAAAGATGCGCAAATTGCGGAATCTCAAATCCCAGCGCCTTGAAAAGCAGAATGTGGCGGGGCGTATTCGAAAGATGATCCTCTCCCCGGATCACGTGCGTGATGTTCATCATTCCGTCATCCACGCAAACCGAAAGATGAAACGTCGGGCTTCCGTCCTGCCGCACAATGACAAAATCCCCGTAAAGCGAAGGATCGACCCGGACTTCTTCGCGGATCAGGTCCCGGAAAACCACTTCACCCGGATCCACCTTGAATCGAATCACCGGTTTCAATCCTTTGGCTTCAAGTTTTGCGCGCTCATCCGCGCTCAATCCCCGGCATCGGCCGTCATAACGGGGAGTTTTCCCTTCGGCAAGGGCTCTCTTTTTCTTCTCCTCAAGCTCCTCTTCCGTGCAATAACAAGGATACGCCTTTCCCTCCTTCACCAAGCGGCCTGCCGCCTCGCGATAAAGATGGAATCTTTGGGATTGGCGATACGGTCCGAAAGCACCTCCGACATCCGGACCTTCGCTCCACTCAAGACCGAGCCAATTCAAGTCCTTACAAATCTCGCCGATCATTTCTTCCCGCGAACGTTCCGGATCCGTGTCTTCGATACGGAGAATCATGATCCCTCCCTGCCCGGCAGCGAACAGAAAATTAAACAACGCGGTCCGGGCATTGCCGATATGAAGATGCCCCGTCGGAGACGGAGCAAACCGTACGCGAATCATGGAATTTTCCTCCGGAGACTTACCACCACGCTCGCGGAAAGCGCAAGTCCTTCCCCCTCAGGCCCCATCCGTTCGGCCGTTTTGGCTTTAACCCCGACCGTCAGAGGCTCCGCATCGATCAAGCGGGCAACATTCTCCTGAATTTTTTTCTTCCAGGGAGAAAGTTTGGGAGCTTCAAGCGTGATTGTGGAATCGACATTCACGATTTCAAATCCTTTCCCCCGGACCAAGGCCAGAACCTTCTTCAGGAATTTTTCACTCCGGACATTCCGGAATTTAGGATCGTGATCCGGAAAAAATTCCCCGATATCGCCCAGTCCCAGCGCCCCCAGGAGGGCGTCCACCAGCGCGTGAAGCAGGACGTCTCCGTCCGAATGCGCGCGGGCCCCTTTCGGGGAAGGAATTTTAAGCCCGCCTAAATAGAGGGGCCTTCCGGCTTCCAGGGCGTGCCGGTCCTCGCCCGTTCCCACCCGGATCTCCGGCAGTGCGAACCAACTTTGCGCTTTCCGGTAATCCTCCGCCGTCGTGATTTTCATGTTTTCTTCCTCGCAACAAAACACCTTTACGGGTTTCCCGATCATCTCGACCAGTGAAGCATCGTCCGTCGCTTTTTGTTTCTGCCGGAAGAAATAGCGGTAAGCTTCCAGTAAAACTTTCTTCCCGAAAAGCTGCGGAGTCTCAATTTCCCACAGGAGGCTTCGATTCAAAGTTTTCTCGATCCGTCCGTCTTGAACTTGCTTGATCGTCGGAACTGCCGGCCGGCCGACTACCCACCCCGAGCAGGAATCCTTCCCAAAACGGCGAATCGCTTTCTGAATCGTTCCGGAAGAAATAAAAGGCCGAACGCCGTCATGAATCAGCACGGCCCGGCAAGAAGGGCGGACTTTTCTCAAAGCGTTATAAACCGAATCCGTCCGAGTTTTGCCTCCCGCGACCACTTTTCTAGCCTTCCGGATCCGGTAGATGCGGATCAAGGTCTTAACTTTTTTCCGGTAGGAAGGATCGCACGCCACGATAATTTCCCGGATTTCCGGGACGGCATCAAGCTGCCCGAGCGTCCGGATCAGAATCGGAATTCCCCCCAACGGAAGAAACGGCTTGAGAATCCCGGCCCCCAACTTTTCCTCAAGCCGGCGTCCCGATCCTGCGGCCGGAACGATAGCGGTCCATTTTACTTCTTTCATCTTCTTCAATAAATCAACCCCGCGGAAAGACTCAGTCCGCGACTTTGGCAAAAATCATCCGGCCCGCCGACGTCTGAAGGACACTGGTAATCGACACGGAAACCGTTTGCCCGATTCTTCGGCGTCCGGCATCAACAACCACCATCGTCCCGTCATCCAGATAAGCGACCCCCTGCTCCGGTTCCTTGCCCTCTTTGAGAATCCTCACTTCCAGAAGCTCCCCGGGCATGACGATCGGTTTCAGGGCATTGGAAAGTTCGTTGATGTTCAGGACTTGAACTCCCTGAATTTCGGCGACTTTATTCAGATTGTAATCGTTCGTAAAAATTCTCGCGCCCAGCACCTGCCCCATCCTGACCAGCTTTGCATCCACCGTGTTGTGTTCCGGAAAGTCCGCCTCGTGAATTTTCACTTCCACGTTCGGATTATTTTTGATCCGGTTCAGCACATCCAGCCCGCGTCGTCCACGGCTCCGCTTAAGATCATCCGCCGAATCCGAAATGAGCTGCAATTCCTTCAGGACAAAACGCGGGACGATAATTTTTCCGACCAGAAAAGCGGTTTCGCAGATATCCGCAATGCGGCCGTCGATAATCACGCTGGTATCCAGTACAATTTTCTGCTCCCCCGGGCTCTTGGAATCCAACTGCACGAAAGGAATCATCAAACTGAACTCTTCCTGACCCCGGAGAAACGACACCGCTCCCAAATACATAAAGACCGCGGCCAGTAAAACCCCGAGTTTTTCCAGCGCAAGATCCGAAACCGGAGTCAGTGCGAGAAACGACATTAGAAGCTTCGTCAGCAAAAGCCCCAGCAGCATCCCGATGAAAATCGCAAGCACGTTCCGGACCGTTACGCGTTTAAAATACATATCCAGCACAATCGCAAGAGCCCCCGCGCATAATCCGACCACCGCCCCCTGCAAAGATTGAGACCCTGCGAAAGACTCATGGAAACTAAATCCCGAGAGATATCCAAATCCCGCACACACCAGCATAAAGATAATCTTCACTAAAACACCCATGCTAATTTCCCTTTCTCTTATGAATTAAGTTTAATCCCTGGACCGGCTTTTCCGGTAAACGGTTTCCGGAGAATCCATCTCCCGAAAACTGTTTTCCAAAATCCGCCGCCCCAAGGCCGGTTATAATCATGTTAAAACAGTTAAGATTCAAAAAATACCGAGCCATTTCTTCCGGCTGCCGGAAGAATCTTCATCATCCTTGCCTTTTTTCAAAAGCTTCCAAGGATGCTTTTTCAAGTCCTGAACGAATGCCTCCAATTCATTGTACAGTCCGTCGTCGGTTAAAAGTTTTCCGGCAGTCCCCTGCCCCCGGTCGATTTTCTGAAGGATACTCTGCAGAGCCGAGGTAACGCCTTGAATCTCCTCAACAACCGACCGAATATCCTGTTCCTTATCCTGAAGAATTTTGTTCATGCTGGCGGTCAGTGAGTCGAGATTGACAATCGTCTCCTTCAGAGAATTAAATACCACGGGATCGTCGAGAAAACTGTTGATTTGGACCACCGTCCTCTGGAGGTGTTCCGAAATCTCACGCCCCTTGGTAACCAGCGATTCAAGCGGGATGGGATCCACTCCGGTAATAAAATCCCCCTCATTGACGACTCCGGAGTCCAAACTTTCACCGGGGGTAATTTCAAGATGAGGAATGTTCAGGCCGTAAATCCCCTCGATTCGGATCTTGGAATCCTGCCGGAAACGGATCTTTCTGTCCTTGATATACACTTTCACTTTTACTTTCGGACGGGCCGATCCTTCGGGATAATAAATCTCGATGTCGTCCACAACGCCGACCGGAATCCCCGCCAGACGCACGGTTGCCCCCCGGTCCAGATTGCTGACAAAACTGAATGCCACATTCACCTGATACCCGTGCCGGAACAAATAAACCCCGCTGACAACGAAAACAAGAAACGTGAGAATCACCAGCGCGACAATCACAAAAAGCCCCACGGTAATTTCGAGACGAACTTGCCGTTTCATTCTTTACTCCTTCGAGTCCGATGTAAGAGAATTGGATCCGTTTTCATTTTCGACAAAAAACTTCCTTTCCCCGTCCGTAATGGGGCCGGAAGCCAGCCCCAAAATAAACTGCCGAACGAACGGATCTTTCGAATGCTGAATCTCCTCCGGCTCTCCGACCGCGATAATCCGGCCCTGATACAGCATCGCGATCCGGTCCGCGATCTTATAAGCGCTAATCATGTCATGAGTCACCACAACCGAGGTCACCTTGAGCTTTTCCCGGAACTGCCCGATCAGATTATTGACCACATCCGCCGTAATCGGATCGAGCCCCGTCGTCGGCTCGTCATAAAGAATACGGCGGGGATCGTTGCAGAGGGCCCGCGCAATCGAAACCCGTTTTTTCATCCCGCCCGAAAGCTCGCTCGGCATCAGGTCTTCAACCCCCTGAAGCCCGACCATTCTCAATTTCTCCTGAACGCGCCGGTGGATTTCCTCCGGAGGAAGATCCGAATGCTCGTACAGAGAGAATCCGACATTTCCCTCCACCGTCAGAGAATCGAACAACGCCGCCCCCTGAAAAACCATGCCGATTTTCAGCCGGAATTGATCGAGTTCTCTCCGGCTCAAAGACGCGATATCGACGTCATCGATCAGGACCTTCCCTTCGTCGGGTTGCATCAATCCGATAATGTGCTTCAAAAGGATGCTTTTCCCGCACCCCGAGCGCCCGATGATCACAAGGGTCTCCCCGTCCCGAATCGTCAGATTCAGGCCCTGAAGCACCTGATTATTATCGAATGACTTTCGAAGATTCTCAATAACTATCATATCTCAGAACATGAAATAAAAAACGGCCGTGAAAAAGCAATCGAACGCGATAATCAGAATCAAAGAGGTCACAACCGACATCGTCGTCGCGCGCCCGACGCCCTCCGCGCCCCCTCCGGCGTTTAACCCGTGATAACATCCTACCGTCGCGATAATCACGCCGAAGAAAAACGCCTTGATTAAACCGGTGTAGATATCCTTGAACACCATCGCCTCGACGGTCCGCTTAACGTAAAGATGCGACGCGATATCCAGTTTCAGGACACCGACCACATACCCGCCGAAAATCCCGATAAAATCCGCGTAAATCGCCAAAATAAAAAGCATCACAAAGGAGGCCAAAAACCTGGGAACTACTAAATACCGGATCGGGTCCACTCCGAGAGACGACAGCGCGTCGATCTGCTCGGTGACTTTCATGGTTCCCAATTCGGCGGTAATTCCCGCGCCGACGCGACCCGCCACGACCATCGCCGTAAGCACCGGGCCCAATTCTCTCGTAACGGACAATCCGACCAAATCCGCCGTGACGGGAACCGCCTGAAAATATCTCAGCTGGTAAGCCGATTGAAGGGCTAGCACCATCCCCGTGAAAAGAGATGTCATGCAAACCAGGGGGAAAGACGTGACACCGATCTTGTTCATCTGATCCAGGACATGCGCCCAACGCAGACGCCCCGACAAAAGCGCATACACCGTCCTCGCCAAAAGGATCGAGAGGGCCCCCGCTTCGTGAAAAAAGTGAAGCGAGCTCGCCCCTAATTTGTCGAGCCAATGAACAAATCCGATCGATTTTCTAATATTCGAAAGCCGCATCTCAATCCTCAAAATGTGATCTTGGGCCCAACCGCATAGCCTTTGCGTTCCTCTTCCGCGTCTTTCCCCTCACGGACAGAACGTGCCGTTTCCCCTTTGTTCAATTCCGAACCTGTCCAGATAATAATCTTCTCGCTGGACGCCGCTTTGATGTCCTGGAACATATTTTCCTTGGAAAGATCAATCCCTCCTTCGAGGTAAAAAGTCCGCATCCCCTTTTTCAATTTCGAATCTTCCAGCTTCAGATAGGGGGGGATTCCGTAAAATCGAAGCCAAAGCTCCTCATAATCCAATCCCTTGATCTTTCCGTCCGTAACGGTAATATCCCCCTTCACTTCCGTTTTCCCGGCCTCACCCCGGATTTCGAATTGCCCGCTCGCGGAGCCGCTCAAACCCTCCGGCAGAGGATTAAAAAGGAATGACTTTAGATCTTCCAGGCGTATTTTGTCCAGAAAAACTTTCGCATCCCAGGGGAAAGGCGGTTCCAAAACCGCGTTTCCCTCCATTCGAAATCCTTTCTCCCAGTTGAATTGCATCTGCTCGATCCTGGTCGCGTTCGTGTGAAAACAGCCCTGGAATTCCGGAAAAGGAGTTTGATCCAAAATAAGATAATCCGTTTCCAATTTGCCGTCAAATGTCCATCGATCTTCTTTCCAGAACGCCTCATCGGGTTTTAAATTGAAATTAGCGAGGACCACCATATCAAGTCCGCCGAACGGAATGTGATCCGCCTGCACCTTGATCTTGCTCTCCCAATTTTTGAGATTCAAATTCACGTCGACCCTCCGAATGCCCGACTCAAAATGGAAGCGGGCGTCCCCGGTACTCATTTGAATATTGCCCCTCACCTGATAATCTCCGACCCGGAGGGGATTAAATTCCAGTTCTTCTCCGGTATAAGTGACGTTCCCCCCGACCGCAACTGTCTTTTCTCCCCACTGAACCGTTCCTTCGATCCCCGAGCCGGCGAGTTTTCCTTGGAGACGAAAAGTGCTCTTGTAACTACCCGCTCCGATTTTGATTTCCAAATCGACTCCGGGAGACTGATCTTCCGGAAAACTTAAAATCCCGCCAATCACCACCGGAATGTTTTTATACAACAGGCTCATTCTTGTGACTCTGACCTCGTCCCCTTCGAACTCCAGGACCCCCTGCAAATCAGAAACCGGAAGCCGGTTGGGATGATTCGAACGGAGATTTTCAAGATAAAGCCTCAGGGAAGCGTCATCCGTCCGGGGATTCACGGTCCCTTCCGCGCGAAGTTTACCCGCAAAAAATTGATTCAGACTGCTTTCCAAACGGATGTCCCAGTTTTCCCCGTCCCGGCGGGTCAGCTTTCCTCTCAGCCCGAGCAGGTTAAACCTCGCCCGATAGTAAGGAAGATCAAATCGCACTTTACCTTCCTGAAACACCAATTCATCGATAAACGCGGCGCTTCCCCGGAACCGTTTACTCAAGGCAAGGAAAGCGGCCGGAAGCCCCATCGAGCGGAACACAAACTGCGGAGAATCCATCGTCACGGTCTTGGGCGATTCAAACTGGCGATTCCAGAATTGATCCCAGCGATAGCGGAAGACCATCCGGTCCACGTTGAGAAGATAAAACAAGCGGTTGCCGGTTTCCTGAGAGACTTTCAGGCTTTTCAGCGATACCCGATCCAGCAGGCCGATTTTAACCTCTCCGACTTGCACGCGCGCCTGAAGGAGACCGCCGACCTTATCTTCCGCGATTCTCTGCAGTTGCCCTCCTTCCACGCTCCGGGCCAGTTTCAGAAAAACCAGCCCGCCGATCGGAGCGACCACAAAAGCAAGGATTAGAAGAAAAAGGAATTTTCTCACCTTGCTCAGACGGCTTTCTCGAAAACGAGCGAATCCCCCCGGACTTCGGCACGGATCCTGTCCCCGTCGGTGAACTTCCCGCCGAGGATTTCCTCCGAAAGAACATTTTCGAGATATTTCTGAATCGTTCGCTTCAGCGGACGCGCCCCAAAAACGGGATCAAACCCTTTTTCGATCAAAAAGCTTACCGCCTCAGGCGTAAGATCCAATTCGATTTTCTTGTCCCGCAGGCGTTCCTTGACCTCGTTCAGCTCGATGTCAATGATCTTGCAGAGATCGTCTTTTAAAAGCGGATGAAACACGATCAGGTCATCCACCCGGTTCAGAAATTCCGGGCGGAAAACCCGCTTCACTTCATCCAGCAGTTTTGTTCGCATATTTTCGTAATTGAGAGCATCCGGCTTCGTTGTAAAACCGAGATTCCCCTGTTTCCGGACTAGATCCGCCCCGACATTCGAGGTCATGATCAGAACGGCGTTCCGGAAGTCCACTCTCCGCCCGAAAGAATCCGTCAGATGCCCGTCTTCCATCACTTGGAGCAAAATATTGAAAATATCCGGATGGGCCTTCTCGATCTCGTCGAACAACACGACCGAATAGGGCCGCCGCCTGACTTTCTCGGTCAACTGGCCGCCTTCTTCATAGCCGACATACCCCGGAGGAGAACCGATCAGGCGGGAAACGTTGAATTTCTCCCCGTACTCGCTCATGTCCAGCTGAATCAACGCGTCCTGGTCTCCGAACATGAATTCGGCCAATGCCCTCGCAAGGAGCGTTTTCCCGACTCCCGTCGGTCCCAAAAAAATAAACGAGCCGATGGGACGCCGCGGGTTCCTCAGCCCGCTGCGGGACCTCCGGACGGCATGCGCGATCGCACGGATCGCCTCATCCTGTCCCACCACCCGCTTGTGGATCTCATCCTCCATTTTGAGCAACCGTGACGATTCCTTCTCCTCGATCCTGAGGAGAGGGATCCCGGTCCATTTGGAAACGATCAGGGCAATATCTTCGGAATTGACCTGAATCTCAATCTCGGACTTGGATTCCTTCCAATTCTTCTTGAGGCGGGCCAGTTCCTCCTTGGATTTCCGTTCGTCATCCCTGAGCTTGGCCGCCTTTTCGAAATCCTGCGCCTTGATCGAAGATTCCTTTTCCATCCGGAGCTGTTCGATCTGCGCCTCCATCTTCTTCAAATCGGTCGGAAGCATCGTAACCGAAAGCCTGGCCCGGGAGGCCGCTTCATCGATCAAATCGATCGCCTTGTCCGGAAGAAAACGCCCCGTAATGTAACGATCCGAAAGCTTCGCCGCGGCTTCCAGCGCTTCGTCAAGGATTTTGACGCGATGATGCGCTTCATATTTGTCGCGAAGGCCTTTCAGGATCTCGATGGTTTGATCCACGGTGGGAGGATCCACGTTGATGGTTTGAAACCGGCGGGCCAGCGCCGCGTCTTTCTCGATATATTTCCGGTACTCATCCAGCGTCGTCGCCCCGATGCATTGAATCTCGCCCCGGGACAACGAAGGTTTCAGGATATTGGACGCGTCGATCGCGCCTTCCGCTCCTCCGGCTCCCACGAGCGTATGCAATTCGTCGATAAAAATAATCACGTCTTCCGACCGGCGGATTTCATCCATGACCGCTTTGATGCGCTCCTCAAACTGCCCCCGGTATTTCGTCCCAGCGACCATCAGGGCAAGATCCAGCACCACAATCCGCTTCTCAATCAGAATTTCCGGCACGCTTCCCGCGACAATCCGCTGCGCCAGCCCTTCGACAATCGCCGTTTTCCCGACACCGGCCTCTCCCAACAGGACCGGATTGTTTTTGGTCCGCCGTGCCAGGATCTGGACAACCCGCTCGATCTCATTCTCGCGGCCGATGACCGGATCCAGTTTCCCGTCACGCGCCAGTCTCGACAGATCGCGGCCGAAAGAATCCAGCGCGGGGGTTTTGGTCCTCTGCTTCCCTCCCGTTCCCCCGCCCGCAGAAGCCATCGGCGACTGGGGAGTGGAAGCGCCGAGAAGCTTGATGACCTCCGAGCGGACTTTGTTCAAATTCAGCCCGAGATTCATCAAAACATGGCTTGCGACCCCTTCGCCTTCCTTGATCAGGCCCAGCAAAAGATGCTCGGTGCCGATATAGTTGTGCCCAAGCCTCCGGGCTTCATCCATGGCCAGCTCAATCACCTTCTTGGCTTTCGGCGTAAAAGGGATATCCCCGGAAACAATGGTGCTGGGACCGAACTGAACCAATTTCTCCACTTCAAGTCGGATCGTATCCAGGGAAAGTCCGAGGTTCTGGAGAACGGCCGCCGCGACGGATTCCCCTTCCTTGATCAGGCCCAGCAGAATATGTTCCGTGCCGATGTAATCGTGATTAAAGCGCTTGGCCTCTTCCTTGGCCAGAATAATGACCTTTCTCGCCCGTTCCGTAAACCGGTCAAACATGGGATTAATCCTCCGAAATTTATCGTTCCGTGTTTTGTTTGTAAAAAATTAAGAAAAAGAAACCGAGTTCAGTTCCTGTCGCAAGAGCTTCGCGCGTTCAAAATCCCGCTCCGAAGACGAAAGCGACTTTCCGGTCACTTTCTGCAGATGCGACGGTTGAATTTTCATGAAAAGTTCGTTCAGCTTAGTCCTCTCCAGCTGGGCAATCAAGCCCAAATCCATCCCCAAACGCACCAGCGAAAGCAGAGACATCGTCTCTTTGCTCGAAATCAAACGCGCCGTTTTCAAGGCCCCTAGCGCGCGCCAGATCTGGTCTTCCAGCTTGTCTTTGCGTTTCGTCACGAGAACCTGCCGGGCTTCTTTCTCATGCTCGATAATCTGCCGGATCACCCGTTCAAGCGAATCGAGGATTTCGGCTTCACTCTGTCCCAAGGTCATCTGATTGGATATCTGGAAAAGATTTCCCGTCGCCTCGGTCCCTTCCCCGTACATCCCTCTCGCGGCAAGGTTCAGCTTGGAAATCGCCTGAAGAATCTTCGCCGCCTGCTTCGTCATCACCAAAGCCGGCAAATGCATCATGCAGGAAGCCCTCAGGCCGGTCCCCACATTCGTGGGGCAGGCGGTCAAATACCCGAGAGACGGATGAAACGCGTACGATAGAACCGACTCCAGGCTTGAATCAATTCCGTCGATGACCCGCCAAGCCTCCGTAAGATTCAGACCGGACTCAATCACCTGAATACGCAGGTGATCCTCTTCGAGAATCATCACCCCCGCGATTTCGTTCCGGGTCACGCATGCCGCCACGGGACCTCTCGCCCCAGCGTGTTCGCGGCTGATCAAATGGCGCTCCAGCAAAAACTGCCGGTCCAAAAGCGTCAACTCCCGCTGCCTCAGAAAAAAACTTCCCTTGAAGCAAGGGCTTTGTTTCAGTGCCGATTCCGCGATCGTGATCACTTCTTCGGCGTCCGTTTTCGAAATCCGGTGAGGAAAAGGGAACCCCTGAATATTCCGGGCGAGACGCGTCCGGCTGCTCATCACAATTTCACAAGCCTCGCCTTTTCCGCGAAGCCATTCGCAGGACGATTTCATCAAATCATCGGCAACCGACATGTTTAAGCCCCTTTGTCCTGTTTTCGGGCGTTTTTTTTCGGCACCTGCGCTTCCACCTGCTTGATCTGGTCCCGAATGCGGGCGGCCTCTTCAAACTCTTCGGCTAAAATGCTTTTCCTCAATTTATCCCGCAGAGTCCGGAGATCCGTCTGCAATCCCAAAGAGGTCTGGACCGCAGCGGGCCTTTTCCCGACGTGCTGAGTCCCCTTCTGAACCCGTTTGATCAGAGGGAACAAAATCTTTCCGAAAGACTGATAGCAGTCCGCGCAACCCAGCCGCCCCGTTTTGCTGAATTCTTCGTATGTCAGACCGCAGGATGAGCATTTTGCGATTTCCTTTTTCTCGCTCGTCTTCAGGCTCGAAAAATCGCTCAATCCCGTCAGCAGATCATTGAACGAAAACTGCATTTTGAGGCCACCGTCTTTTTCATTCGCGCAATTTTCGCAGAGATGGAGTTCGAGAATCTGGTTATTCACGATCTCCGTCAGATGAATGGTCGCTTCGGCCGTACCGCATAAATTACACTGCATGATTGCTCCTGTTCGCTTGAACGTTCGGTGCCCGGATCAGTCGGTTAGCCGGAAACCGCCGGACTGTCCCCGTTTAACGCCTTTACAAACTATAGCGGACTCCGTCTTCTTTCGTCAGCTTGTGAAAAGCCTTCATCAGCTGAAGCGTAAGTCTCCCAGGCTTCCCCTGTCCTATTTTCCGCCCGTCCACTTTCACCACGGGAATGATTTCCGCAGCCGTTCCGGTCAGGAAAACCTCCTCGGCGTTAAAAACCTCATGCCGGGTAATCACTTTCTCCTCGCAACGGACACCCTGTTTCAGCGCGAGTTCCATTATAGCATCGCGCGTAATCCCTTTCAAAGCGCCCAGATAGGCCGGAGGGGTGATCAAAACGCCCTCTTTGATCAAAAAGATATTGTCACCCGTGCATTCGGTCACATACCCCTGAAAATTGAGCATAATGGCCTCCTGATAGCCCGCGCTGGTGGCTTCGATCTTGGCCATAATGTTGTTCAGATAATTTAAAGACTTGATCTGCGGATTCAGGGCCTCCGGCAGATTTCTCACCGTGGGAACGGTGATGATCTCAAGTCCGTTTCGGTACAAAGTTTCCGGATAGAGGACAATGTTGTCCGTAATGATAATAACCGTCGCCTTTTTGCATTTTCTGGGATCTAAACCGAGGTCCCCGACTCCCCGGGTCACGACCAGACGGATATAAGCGTTCTTGAGCTGATTCGCCTTGAGCGTCTGAAGAACGGCCTGCGTCATCTCCTTTTTGCTCAGAGGAATCGCGAGCATGATCGTGTGAGCGGATTCATACAACCGGTCCAGATGTTCGTTGAGCCTGAAAACCAAACCGTTATAACAGCGAATCCCCTCAAAAACCCCGTCCCCGTAAAGCAAGCCATGATCAAAAACCGACACCTTCGCCTCGGATTTCGGATGCAAGTTCCCGTCGATATAAACCTTCAACTCCATAACGCTTCTCCTTATTTTAGAATTCCAGCTTCCGTTTGAAATTTATCCGCGCTCAAGCCGGCCTTCGTGAAGGTGATAGACCGTGCCAAAATCCCGGATCATGCTTTTTTCATGCGTCACGATACAAAACGACCTCTTTTCCACCCGGTTCAGGCCGAAAATCAATTCCAAGACCTGTTCCGCCGTTTTCTCATCCAGATTCCCCGTGGGTTCGTCGCAAAAGACAATTTCGGGATCGTTGATCAGGGAACGCGCAATCGCGGCTCTTTGCAATTCCCCTCCCGAAAGCCTTGCGGGCGAATGATGAATCCGGTCGGAAAGCCCCAACTTCTCCAGCAAGGCCTCAGCCCGTGACTTAAGATTCCTCCCCTTTGCCATCAGCCCCGGAAGCATCACATTTTCTAAAATGTCCAGCTCGGGCAGCAGATAATAAAACTGAAACACAAAACCGACTTTGCCGTTCCGATACCGCGCAAGGTCTCTTTCGCCCAAAGCGGTCAGATTTTTTTCCCTAAAAAAAATCTCTCCGCGCGTCGGCCGGTCAAGCGTCGCAAGAATATTCAAAAGAGTGGTCTTCCCCGATCCCGAACGGCCGAGGATAAAGCACATCCCGCCCTTTTTCATCGCAAAATCGACGCCGCGCAAAATTTCAAGATCCCCCGCGGGACCGGAGAAAATCTTAAAAACGCCCTTGGCCGAAAGCAACGGTTCGTTCCCCGGCAAACTGATTTCCGCGTTTTCCCGGACTTCCCGTTTCTCGCCCATTTTCAACGTATATTCTTCGCCCATGACCTTCCCGCTTCGGAATTATTCGTAACGGAGCGCTTCCGCCGGCTTGAGCGCGGAGGCTTTTCTCGCTGGATACAGCCCCGCAAAGACCGAAGCGATCAGCGCCGCCAGAATGATTGTCAAAACATCCGAGAAATTGATCTCAGACGGGATCTCGGAGAAAAAATAGATATCGCTCGGAAAAAGCGCGAATCCCGTCGTCCGCTCGACAAACCGCGCGATCGGATTGACATTTAGCGCGATCAAGACTCCCGCAAGCCCGCCCAGGATCACCCCGAACGCTCCGACGGCAAACCCCTGCAGGAGGAAAATCCTTTGAATCCCCCAGCCGGTCGCGCCCAAAGCTTTGAGGATCCCGATATCTTTCGTTTTCTCCATCACCACCATCACCAGCGTCGAAACGATATTGAATGCTGCGACTAAAATAATCAAAAAGAGCAGAATCGCCATGACCGTCTTCTCGACTTTCAGGGCAGAAAAAAAATTCCGGTTCAGATCGATCCAACTTCTCGCAAAAAAGTTTCCTCCCAGCGCATCGCAAAGGACCTGTTTGAGTTCGTCTGCCCGGTCCACGTCATGAAGCCGGACACTCACGCCACTGACCGTTCCCCCAAGATGGTAAACCGCCTGCGCCTCCGGCAGTCCCACCAGCGCTAGCTGCGTGTCAAAATCATTCATGCCCACAAAAAAAATCCCGCGAACCCGAAAGACAGTCGTTTCCGCCTGCTTCAGAAACCGTTTGAGCCCTTTTCCTTTCTTCAGAAAAGGGGAAATCACGTAGACGGGATCTCCGACCTGCACGTTCAGAATCCGCGCCAGTTCCCGTCCGATGACAACCGAAGGAACGGTTTCGTTCCCTTTCTGAGCTTCCGGGCCAATCTGAACAACCGGCGAAAAATCGAACTCCCCGGAAACAATGAATTTTCGGAGTTCGTCGAGCTCATGATTCTCCGAGTCGACACCCCTCACCGCGATCCCGATGGCATTCGCTTCCGAGCGGATAATCGCCTGCCCCTGAACGACCCGCGCAACCGTCGCAATTTCCGGAAGATTCAATTTCCGGATTGTATCCACCACTTTCCCGCCGTCCGCAATCCCTCCCGCCTGTTCGACAAACACATGCGGATCCATCCCCACGATTTTCCGCTTCAATTCCCGGTCAAATCCGCTCATCACCGCCAGCACAACGATCAGCGCCATCACTCCCACGGCGACTCCCAACACCGAGATTCCCGTAATCAACGAAATAAAACCGGAACGGCGCCGTCCGACAAGATATTTCCACGCCATAAAAATTTCATAACCCATCTTCTTCTATCCTCCAAAGCCCTAAAAGCGTTCCCGAAAGGCCTCCGCTTCCAATGCCCCGAGACCGAACAGGAAAACCGCTGCCATCAGCGGCATCACCCGCCAAAAATTTCAGAGATCCGATTATTTTTCGGGCCTCATTTGCGGGAACAATAAAACGTCCCGGATGGCCCGCTGATGCGTCAGCAGCATGATCAGCCGGTCAATCCCGATCCCCAATCCCCCGGCGGGAGGCATTCCGTATTGAAGAGCAAGAAGAAAATCCTCGTCCAGTTCTTTATGCTCTCCGATCATCCGGCGCTGTTCCTCAAGGCGCTTTCGCTGCTCAATCGGGTCATTCAATTCGGAAAACGCGTTGGCTACTTCGAGTTTCGCGATAAAAAGCTCGAACCGGTCCGCGACCTGATTATCGCCAGCCTTCTGTTTCGCCAGCGGCGACATGCAGAGAGGGTAATCCGTAATAAACGTCGGATGGACCAAATCCGGTTCGACGTAGGTATCAAAAAGCAGGTTCAAGACGTCCGCTTCCTCCGTCTTCGCGTCAACCGCCAGTCCGAGTTTTTTGGCCTCCGCTCGAATATCCCCGCACCGCCAGTCCATTCCCGTTTTGTCTTTCAGCGCATCGTAAAAGCCTATTTTTTTCCAAGGTCTCCGGAAATCAATCGACCAATCTCCGTAAAGCAGAGTTTCGGTCCCGCAAACTCTTCCGATCAAAGTCGTGATCATCTCCTCGGTAATCTCAATCATGTCCCGGAGATCGCCGAAGCTCTGATAAAGTTCAAGCATCGTAAATTCCGGATTATGGCGGACGGACAATCCTTCATTCCTGAAATTCCGGTTAATTTCATATACCTTCTCGAACCCCCCCACAAGAAGCCTCTTGAGATAGAGTTCCGGCGCCACTCGCAAATAAAGATCCACGCTCAAGGCTTCATGAAAAGTCTTAAAGGGTTTCGCCCGTGCCCCTCCCGGAATCGCCTGCATCATCGGCGTCTCGACTTCGATGAAGCCCCTCTCATCCAAAAAACTCCTGATTCCCTTTATGATCTGGCTTCGCAGGTGAAAAACGCTTTTAACTTCTTGATTCACGATGAGATCCAAATATCTTCTCCGGTACCGGATTTCCACATCTTTCAATCCATGCCATTTCTCGGGAAGAACTTGCAAAATTTTCGAAAGAATACGGAAGGATTCGATCTTCAGCGTTATTTCCCCGGTACGGGATTTGAACACCGCGCCTTCCGTACCCACAATATCTCCCACATCCAGCATGCAAAATTCGTCAAACCGGTCCTTTCCCAAATCGTCCAGCTTCGTGTAAAGCTGCAGTTTCCCCGTTTCATCCCTCAAATCCGCAAAAACACTTTTTCCGTGAAGCCGGACAGCCATAATCCTCCCGGCCACGCGGGCTTTTTTCCCTTCTTCAAACCGTGCGATAAGATCCCCAATACTGTCTTTCGGAAGAAATCGTTCCCCGTAAGGATCGATATTGCGGTTTCGCCAAAACTCGATTTTTTTATGCCGTTCCTTCAAAATTTCAGACTCGTTTTCCATAAATTTCCTTAAGCCCCCGTATCTGCAACTTTTAGAAAATGATAGACTTAGAGCAAAATCCGAACAAGCGCGGCGATTATATTACACCCGCAAAACCGTGTCAACGCATCAGCCCCCGCTCAAAACCGGTCCGCCGGACTTATTTTAACAAAACCGGAAAACCCCCACCAAAAGAAGAGCAAATCACCGCGCTTCCACAGGTTTTTCGCGACTGCCCCGGATCTCCTTGGGCAAAGATTCCGTGTCCCCCTTGCCATCCACGGCAACAACCGGTTGAACGTTTTCGCCGAAAGTCCCGCCGGTAGAAGCCGGTTCCGAAGCCGGCTCGGAAGAAGGAACGATCCCTTTCTTTTCGTACTTCTCCAAAAATGACTCCATGTCCTGAATCACTTCTTTGATATTCCCGGGATGTCCGTCTTCGGCATTCACCCGATTTTTCATACGCTCCTTGAACTGCTGGATTTCCTGGAGAACTTCATGCCGATCCTGCGGAGTTTTCCTGGCTTCCGCATGCACTTCTTTTAAAAGCTGCCACAAGCGCCTTTCATAATCGTCCAGCTGTTCAATCATGAAAGGGATTTTCTGAAGCAGCGGGGACATTTCCGAATAATTTTTCCCTTCCGCTAATTTCCAATAAAGATCAAATAAGCTTTTTCGTCTTTCCCTGAATTCCGTGACCATCCCGCGCAAATTTTCCGGCTCCATTTCTTGGGCGTTTTTAAAAGTAATTTCAGCGGCCGTCAATTCCTTCTGGACCCTCTCATACAAATCCTGCACCTGATACTCTTCCGCCTGTCGGATCTTTTCCCGCTCCGAAGCCGCTTTCAGTAATTCCCGAAGCCGGGCTTCCAGCCCGTCAAACTCGCCGACCTTTTCCGCAAGCTCTTTTTTTACCGAAGCCACCAAAGCGGACCCCCCGCGATCCTCAAGATTCGCACAGGCATCGGCATACCATTTCTTCCTTGCCTGTACGGATTCGACAAACGCCGTAATTCCCCCGGAATTCTGTCCTTCCAAGCCTCGGGCTTTTTCCTCAAGCTCCGCCTTTTCATTTTCAAACGCCCGGAAAAGATTCTGAGCGGCCGTCTCTTCTTCTTTCGACAAAGCCTCGCGCTCAAGGACTTTGCCGAGGACCGCATTCGCCTGCTCTTCATATCGCACCATCTGATCGGACAGAGAAGTCAGCCCCTCCGCAAGTTTTGAAATCTCGGGAGAATTTTCGGATCCGGGAAGCGCTCCGAGCGATTCTTCGCAGGCTGTTTTCGCTTCGGCGAGTTGCGCGATAAAATCCTTAATCCCGGCCAGATTCTTCCGCTCCAAATTTTCCGACTGAAGCGACAATTCATCGAAAGTTTTCTTGATTTTTTCATACGCCTTCCGGGCCGATTCTTCCTGGGCCCGACGTTTCGCCTCCCGTTCGGAAGCAACTTTCAAAACGCCTTCGCCCTGCGCGGAGACCTCTTTCAGTTTTTCCAAGAATCCGGCAATTTCCACGGACAGCGACTCGGTTTTTTCGGAGCGGGCGGCATTCGAAAGTTTTCGGAATTCTCCGTCATAGCGGTCTATCTCGTCTTTCACTCTTTCCAGAAATCCGCCGACCTGTCCGGAGCTTTTGTCTCCCAGGTCCTCCAAAACGGCCTGATCGCTTTCTAAACTTTCCCGGAGGCGGTCCCTCAGCGCCCCGGCATCTTTTTCCTCCTGATTCCGTATAGCCTCCGACCGAAGCGCCTCACTGAGCGTAGCGGCCGCCTGCGTCTGAATATCGCTCAATTTTTTTAATTCCTCGCCGACCTTCCCGCGAAAACTGTCCGCTTCCGCGGAGTTTGTCGTATTGACTCCCCGCGCGGCATCTTCCCGGAAGCCCGACAAGATTTGTTCCGTTCTGTCGAGAAAAGTCTTTAAATCTTCCGAACGGTTGGCATTCAGTCCGGACATTTCCGTCCGGATTTCATCTCCCGCCGCCCTCAACCGCTCAAGTAAGTCCCGAAGAAACCGCTCTTCTTCCTCCCGCCTTTTTTCGATCTCCAGAATCCCCCGGACCCACTCACCGACCTGATCTTCATATCCCGCCATTTTCCCCAAAAGGAGATCCGTCTCTTCCTCCAATCGCAAGATCTCTTTAGACCCGGTGGAATTCTTCAATGCGGCCCGTTCCGTCTCGTACACCATAATCCCGGTTTGCAGCCGGTCAAAGAAAGCCTTGGTATCCGCCGCCGTCTGCCGGGCGAGTTCCGGGACGGTCATATCGAGTCGTTTGACTTCTTCCCGGATCCGGACATACAGATTCTGCGCCACCGCATCCTCTTCCATCCGCCGGATCTCCATTGCTTTGGTACGCTCCAGGATATGTCCTATTTCCGTTTCGTAATCCGAAAGCTGCTTGAACACTTTCGCGAGATTGGTCCGGACAAAGTTGACCAGCGGAGACCCCGTCCGGTTCTCGAGCCGTCCCGCCTGATCTTCAAACCCCGCTTGCCGCGTCTTCAGTTCATCCAGCAAAGACTCCAGATTCCCGGAGGGCCATTCGTACAGTTCCGGCAGAATCGATTCCAGATGAGCCAATTCCTCTTCGACCTTTTGATAAAGCTCCCTGGCCTTTTGTTCCTCTTCTCCCCGCAACAGGCGATCCCTTTTTTCCCGAAGACTTTTGGATTCCCGCTCCAAACGTCCGCAGAGTTTTGTTAATTTCTCGCGGACATCCTCCACGCGGACCGATTTCGCCGTATTCGGAAGTTCGGAAGCCTGTTTTTCAAAATCCTTCCGCAATCTTTCCAGATTCCCGATTTCGACTTCAAGAGCCGAGAGCTCCTCGCCGGACTTTTCCGCCCGGTCAATCGCGGACTGATATTGCTTTTTGCATGCCTTCAGGCTTTTTTCCGCCTGTTTCAACTCACGGGCCTCAAACTCATCCCGGTGAATTTCCCTTTCTCTTGATTTCAACAGGATCTTTCCCACCTCGCGTTCTTCTTCGTTAAATTCTCCCAGCAAACGGCCGATTTTCTCGCTTCCCCGGACGACGGTTTCGGACCCCGTGGTGTTCTTTAATTCGCCGTAGGCTTCTTCATATCTCAGGATTTTAGCCCGCAAATCCTGAAGGTAGATTTCAAGTTCTCCGCTTTCCTTCTCTCCCAGGCCCGGGAGTTCGGCCTTCACTGCGGCCAAATCTCCGCCAATCTTCTTTTCCAAATCGCTCACGGCGCCCTCTTCGCCTTTGCGGTTTTCTTCGAATTGAAAAAGCCCCGAAAAAGTTTCCCTTGCCTCCTTCAATTTGTTTCTTAATTCCGTAATCAATCGGATCGATTCGGCTTTTTCGTCTTCCATCTCCCGGATCCGGGACGGATTTTTTATCTCCTCCGTTTCCTTTGCATAGACGTCGATTCGCTGCTGCAAATCCTCAAAATAGCCTTCGATCTCAGCGGGCGGCTTATCGCTCATCAGTTCCAGATCATCCCGCAATTTCTCAAACTCTTTTTCAATCTTCCGATTCCGCTCCCGAAGACGGTTCAACTCGTCCGGGGAAACGGCCTTCCGGACCTTTTTTCCCTCCAAAACATCCTCAACCTCTTTTTCTACCCGCTCCAGTTCATCTAACAGTTTCCAGATCCTCTCGCTTTCCTGAACAATCGTGCCGGACCCCGTCGTATTCTTCAATCCGCCGTATTCTCCGTCATACCTTCCGATTTTCCTCTTAATCTCGTCCAGAAACGCCTCGGTCTCCGCGGGCGGTTGTGTGCCGAATGACTTCCACTTTTCCCGGATATTACCGGATTCGGCCTCAATCTTTTCCCGAAGGCTCCGGATCGCCGATTCTTCGGCCTGGCGGCGGGACTCAAATTCCCTGACGGCTTGCAAAATATCCTCGCCGTCGCTTTCAAGCCCCCTTAAGTCTTGAATCAGTCGGGTGTTTTCTTCGCAGGCGCGAACCGTTTCTTCCAAAACCGCTTTGACCTTCAAAGTCTCGTTCTCTTTTTCGTACTGACCGATCTTCTCCCGGAAGGCCTTCAGATAATTCGAAACCTCTTCGACATTCTTATCCCCAAGCGTCTTGAAATCCTGCGCGATTTTCCCCAATTCATTCCGTATATTCCGGGTCAAATCCTGCGCAAGGGTACTTTCTTCCTTAATGCGGTTTTCCTCAGTCCGAACGGTCTCAAGCCTCTGTTCGACACCCCGGACCGCCTCCTCGAACCCCTCGATTATTTTCCGGTTGGCTTCCGCGGCGGAAGAGGCACCGTCCCATCCCGCAATTTCTTTTTTCACGGCTTCGCTTTCTTCCCGGTATTGAAGAACTTTTCCCTTCACCCCATCCAAAAATCCTTCCATCTGATTGGAACTCATCCCGTCCAGTTCCCGGAAATTCTGCCGGATTTCCTGTAAATCCTTTCGCATTTTCTCTTCCAATGCTCCCGCTTTACTTTCCCATCGCCGTATCTCATCCGCTCTCCTAATCTGCTCAAGTTGAGTCCTGGCATCAGAAAGCAGGGTGGAAAAGGACTCCAGGTTTTTCTCGATTTTTCCGAAAACACCCGCAAGGGTCTCCGAGCCGGCCCCGCCCGACGCATTTTTCAGGTCCTGCGTACGGTTTTCCAAAACCGTCTCCCATCGCTTCAAATCCGCCTGAACGGCGCCGTAATCTTTCCCTTCCCACCCGGCGGCGAATTCCCGACGAACGTCTGTCAAATCCGCTTCGGTTTGGCGCAACAGGTTGTCCGCTTTTTCCTTCTCCTCCAATCGTTTAGTCTGCGCTTTTTTCTCATCCTTCGCCCAACGGGCGATTTTTATTACGATCTCATTCAATTCTTTCAGAACCGGTCTGTATTCGCTTGCGGGAGGAAAGATATCGCCGGAAACCGTCTTTTTCAGAGTCTCGTACCGCCGCGCGTACGATTCGGTTCTCTGGCTCAGCCCTTCGCAGTAACTTTCCATCTCCTCCGGTTTTTGATTCCGGATTTCCCGAAACTTTTCCCGGGCACCGGCCAAATCGCCGGTCACCGCCGCATTCAACTCCCGTAGAGTCTGTTCCTCCTCCCGGCGGCGGTTCTCGATCGCCTTCAGCTCTTCAAGCCGCCCTTCCACCTCTTTCCCGATCCCGCTCATCCCGTCCAAAACCCCTTCCATCCGTCGCCGCGACTCCAAAACTCCCGGGGAACCCGTCGTGTCCTTCAAC
>JAKQXH010000007.1 GCA_029561555.1 Candidatus Omnitrophota bacterium | reverse complement strand
TCTCTCTGATCGCCCATCAGGCTTCTGCCATGACGATTGCCAAACTCATCCTGTCTCACAAAAGCCCGGAATACTGCAAAAAGCAGCTTCTGTTTTTCTCAAAAAATCTCGCCCGAGGAATTGTGGTGCCCTCCCGGAAACATCTCTGATAGTTTCGTGCCCCGGAGACTCTTGCCCGTTCAAAAACAAAAACTTTTCCGCGCGAAAAATCTTCCGCTCCTCCGTCGAACTCACCGAATCCCGGAACACGCTGATCTTTGGAATTTCTTCACAGGCCAGACAACCTCTCCCACCTTTCGGATATTTTCTCAGACTCCCGAATGAAAAGCGGTTTCACAGGAATGTTGCATTGAGGGAAGATTTAATGCTCAGGACGGACTTGAACCGGCACGGGATTATCAGGTCCCCCAGGATTTTAAATCCCGTGCGTCCGCCGATTCCGCCACTCGGGCACTTCAAAAAGTTTTGCCTTTGGAACTATTTCAAAAACGACGCTCTCAAACCGGAGGTGCGGGCGGAATCAAACCGCGGCATATCGGTTTTGCAGACCGATGCTTTACCACCTTGCTGCCGCGCCTTGTGAGATCTTTCAAAATCCTGTATTGCGATATTTGTCCAAATCCGTTCCGGAAGGTCAGCGGCCGAAGCAGATACCTATGGACTCTCCCGCCAGAACAAGAGGGTGATCTGTCGGGACCGTTTTCAGTTTTCTGACCGCCTCCGATATAGGCAGGGACTCGACCTTCGTCCCCTGAAGACAAACCATCTCACCGAACCTCGCTTCTGACACGAGTTCGATGGCATGTGCGCCGAAAAGCGTGCCCAGATTACGACCAAAAGGCGTCGGAGAGCCGCCTCGCTGGATATGGCCGAGCTTCGCGGCACGCGTTTCAAGCCCGCACATTTTTTCTATTTTTGAAGCAAGATACTCCCCCACCCCCCCGAGCTTCTCCGGATACGGATTCGTAAGGTCGCGTGCCCTGACGACCACCCGGCCGCCTTTTTCTTTTGCGCCTTCGGCAACGCAGATCAGGCTGAACTTCTTCCCGTAGTTGGCACGCTTCATGACCATGTCCCTAACGCATTGCATCGAATACGGAATCTCGGGAATCAGAATGACATCCGCCCCTCCGGCCGACCCTGCGTGTAACGCAATCCAGCCGGCATGACGGCCCATCACTTCCAGGATCATAACGCGATGATGCGCGGCCGCGGTGGTGTGAAGCCGGTCGATTGCGTCCGTTGCGATCGACACGGCTGTATCAAACCCGAACGTAAAATCGGTGCCGCTAAGATCATTATCGATCGTTTTGGGAATGCCGATGACGGGGATCCCGCGCTTTACGAGAAGGCTGGCAATCTTGAGCGTCCCGTCACCGCCGACCGCCACAAGAACATCGAGGCCCCATTTGCGGAAATTTCTGATTGCCTGTTTCGAAAGATCGACATAGCGAACACGCTTTCCTTCGATCACAGGTGTCTTGAAGGGGTTCGCGCGGTTCGAAGTGCCCAAAATGGTGCCGCCCTGCGTCAGAATCCCGGACACCATTTCGGTTGTAAGCTCATGCCCGCGCCCTTCGATAAGCCCG
>JAKQXH010000084.1 GCA_029561555.1 Candidatus Omnitrophota bacterium | reverse complement strand
GGGTACGGATTCCCGCCACGACGTCTTCTCCCTGCGCGTTGATCAGATATTCGCCGTAAAATTGTTTCGTGCCGTTGCCCGGGTCCCGCGTAAAAGCCACGCCGGTCGCCGAGTCATCCCCCATATTGCCGAAAACCATGGTCTGGACCGTCACGGCCGTTCCCCATTCATGCGGGATCCCTTCGATCTTCCGGTAGGCAATCGCGCGTTTGCCGTTCCATGACGCAAACACCGCGCCCACTCCCCCCCACAGCTGCTCCATCGGATCGTCCGGAAAAGGTTTTTTCAGGACTTCCCGGACCTTTTCTTTGAACTGGGCGCAAAGTTTCTTGAGATCGCCCACGGTCAGATCCGTATCACTCGAGCAGCCCTTCTGTTTCTTCATCTTGTCCATGATTCGTTCAAGCTGCTTGCGGATGCCCATGTCATCGGCTTCAGGCTCAATCCCGGCGGCCTTTTCCATCACGACGTCCGAATACATCATGATCAAGCGCCGGTAGGCGTCGTAAACGAACCGTTCATTGCCCGTCAATTTCACAAGCCCGGGGATGGTCTTTTCCGTCAACCCGACGTTCAGGACCGTCTCCATCATGCCCGGCATCGACTTGCGCGCGCCCGAACGGACGGATACGAGGAGAGGATTGTCCGGACAGCCGAACCCCTTCCCCATGATGGCTTCGACTTTCTCCAGCGCCGCTTCCACCTGCCCCTTCAGTTCTTTGGGATAAGTCTTGTTGTTTTTGTAGTAAGCCGTGCAAACCTCGGTCGTGATCGTGAACCCGGGAGGGACCGGCAGTTTCAATTTCGGATGCCCCGCCATTTCGCAAAGGTTCGCGCCCTTTCCGCCCAGCAGGTTCTTCATGCTCTCGTCACCGTCCGCTTTTCCGTTGCCGAAAGAATAAACGTATTTCGTCCCCTTGGATTTGGAAACCGATTTCTTTTTACTTTTCTTTACCGCACTGACCGTTGCCATAACCGACATCTTCTTCTCCTTTGTTAGCTCTCAAAAACTTTTTGCTTTCAAAAATAATTCCTAAATAACGGGGTTGACCGCCGACAAATCCGCGCCGCTGACCGTATAAAGAAGGTTGATCCGTTTCATCAGGCCCTGGCGGTTCGACCGCAACGCCGGGTCCGGATCATTCACGAGAATCTGCTCGAAAAATTCATGCAGAATATCGTGAAAAAAGTTTCCGTACCGTTTCGTCGCCTCTTCGAACCGGCCCTCCTTGAGCAGGGACGAAACGGCCGATTCCGCAGACTTGAGGGCGTCATACACTTTCTGCTCAAGTTCATATTTAAAAAGCCCGGTATCAATGATTTCGGGGACTTCCCCGCCCGCCCCCTTGAGAATATTGTGGGTCCGCTCGACCACTTTGCGCGCCCGCTCGAAAGCCTTCCGGTCTTTTTCGAGCAAAGATTTTAATTCGTCATAGCGGGCGTAGACCCCCGCAATTTCCGAGCCGGAAGTCCTCCAAACCGCTTCAAAAATTTCGCTCTCCGTCATCCCGCCCTTGACGCCCAGTTCGAAAGCGACGCGATCCTTAAAAAAATCCTTCAGCGCGTTAAAAACGCCCTCCTCGTTTCCCGTAAGTTTCCCCCCGTAAAATCCGGCGGACCGGCAGATTAAATTCCTCAGATCAAACCGGAAGCGAAAGGCCCTCAGGATTTTCACGATCCCGCCCGCCGCTCTCCGGAGGGCGTAGGGATCATGACTGCCGGTCGGCGCCAAACCGATCCCGAAAGCGCCGACGAGGGTGTCTATTCTATCAAGAATGGCAAGCAAGGCGCCTGATTCCGTCTGCTCGGTCCGCAATTCTTCGAAAGGCTGGCCCAGCTGACGGGGAAGGTAATGGTCGGCAATCGCCCGGGCCACCGCTTCCTTCTCGCCGTTCGCCCTGGCGTACTCCCGCCCCATAATGCCCTGAAGTTCCGGAAATTCATAAACCATCTGCGTCAGCAGGTCCGCTTTGCAAAGCGCGCAGGCGCGTTTCAACGCCCCGAGGTCTTCGGGAGACAATCCGAGTTCCCCTCCCAGCACTTCGGCCAGGGCGGTCATGCGCGTCATTTTTTCGTGAAGATTTCCGAGCTTCCCCAGAAACACGATTTCCGCAAGCCTCGGGATCTTTTTCTCAAGGGGTTCCCTGCAATCTTCCGCGTAAAAAAATCGCGCGTCTCTCAGCCGCGCGTGAAGGACCCCCTGATAGTCGCGGACAATTTTCGCCTTGTCTTTCCTCTCACCGTTCAGCACGGCGGCAAAACCCGCCTTGGCATTCCCGGCGCCGTCCTTCAACGCGAAAATTTTCTGATTTTTCTTCATGCAAGTCGAAAGGATCTCCTTCGGCAGATCGAGGAAATCCCCGTCAAACTGCCCCGCCACCACAAACGGCTCTTCCGTCAGATCGGCCGTAACGGAGATCAATTCCTCGTCCCATTTGATTTTTCCGGCTTTCCGATCCAGCTGCCTTCGAACCGTCCGGCGCCTTTCGGCGGCGCACAGCATCACATGATGTCCGGCCAGCAGCTGCCGGAAAGTTTTCAAATCCGCGCTTTTGACCCGGAGCTTCCCTTTCGACAAAAACCGGTGCCCGAACGTAAAATCTCCCGATGAAACGTCTCCGATCGAAAACCGTAAAATTCCGGGGCCCAACAAGGCCAGGATCCAGCGAACCGGTCTCGGAAACGCAAAGCCCGAAGCGTCCCATCTCATCCGCTTGGGAAACGGGAAATCCTTCAGAATCCCCAGAATGAGTTCCGGAAGAATCTCGGCCGTCTTTTTTCCCTCCAAAGTCTTCTTCGCGCACACGTACAGGCCCCTCGGAGTCTCTTTTTTAAACAAATCCCCCTCGGAAAGATTCCGTCCACGGAGAAACCCCTGCAGGGCGGGCGTCGGATTCCCCTCGGAATCGTAGGATTTTTCCCATGAAGGGCCGAGCCATTCCGCGACCTCGCAATTCTGCCGATTTCCGATATTCTTCACGAAAACCACCAACCGCCTCGGCGTGTAGAAAAATTCCGTCTCTTCGAACGGGATACGGGAAGCCGAAAGGCCCTTTTCGAATTCGGGCCGGAATTGATCCGCCAGGAGGGAAAGGGCGTCCGTCGGAAGTTCTTCGGTCCCGATTTCCAAAAGAAAGTTTCCGGAATGCGGGGATGATTTAGCCATTTTTTTGATTCCCGGATTTCTCGGATGCTTCCAAAAACCGGGCATACCCTTCGGCGCATCCGCGCGCGAGAGCTCTCACCCGCCCGATATAGCGCGGTCTTTCCGTCACGCTGACGGCCCCCCGGGCATCCAATATATTGAAGGCATGAGACGCCTTGAGGCAAAAATCATACGCGGGCAGGACAAGTCCGTCCGCAAGCAATCGTTTCGCTTCTTTTTCGAAATCGTTGAAATGAGAAAGCCACATGCCGACGTCCGCGGCTTCAAAATTATATTTTGAAAATTCCCGTTCATCCTCCAAGTGCACGTCGCCGTAGCGCACTCCGGCATTCCAGACAATGTCAAACATGGATTGTTTTCCCTGAAGAAACATCGCGATCCGTTCCAAGCCGTAAGTGATCTCGCAGGGAATGGATTCCAAATCGATTCCGCCGCATTGCTGAAAATAAGTAAACTGGGTAATCTCCAAACTGTCCAGCCAGACCTCCCATCCCAGCCCCCAGGCTCCCAGAGTCGGTGACTCCCAATCGTCTTCGACAAACCGGATGTCATGCGCTTTGACGCAAATCCCGACGGCCTCAAGGCTTTCTAGATAAAGGGCCTGAACCTCTTTGGGGGAAGGCTTTAAGATGACCTGGTATTGATAGTAGTGCTGAGTCCTCAGCGGATTTTGCCCGTAACGACCGTCGGCAGGACGCCGGGAAGGCGCCACATAAGCCGCTTTCCAGGGCGTTTTTCCCAATGCCCTCAGAAAAGTATGAGGAGAGAAAGTCCCCGCCCCGGCCTCGACGTCATAAGGCTGGACAATCAAGCATCCTTTTTTCGACCAATATTGATTCAGTTTTTGAATCAAATCCTGAAATGTGACCTGTGAAGACATGGGCGCGATTGTAACAAAAAGGGAGCTTCAAATCAAGAAAACGCCGCGCCGGATTATGGGACGTTCTGCGAATGATTACGGATAGGTATGACGATGCCTTTTCAATCGGTCTTTTTTAAATAGCCGGGCGGGGGATTCCCCCGCCCGGCCTGCCTGCATCAAACCTTTCCTTCCGCTCACCGCTTAGAGCGTCAGTTGATCCTTGATCTTCTCGAATTTTGCTTTCCCGATCCCTTTCACCTCCGTCAGTTCATCCAGCGATTTAAAAGATCCGTTTTGGCTGCGATGATCCACAATACGCTGCGCAATCACCGGGCCGACACCTTTTAATCCCTGCAATTGTTCCAAAGTTGCCTGATTGACACTTAAATTCATTTGTGCCTGATTCGGCATCTTTCCCTGAACCGGTTGACAGAAACCCAAACGGGCCGGCGAAAACAAAAAAGCCATTATGAGAAGCATGGATATCCCGATAAACGCTTTTCGCTTTTTAGCCACCACAATCACCTCCTTTCTTTTTGAAGTTGAGGAAAGATTATAAGAATATTCCTTTTTTGTCAATAAAAATATGATAAAAAATCACTCTTTGAATATTATCCCCTGTCCATTTATTCCCTGCCCGCCTACATCCTTCTTTTGGGAAATAGCGTCAAAGAAATAAAATATTGCCAATTTATCATAACCAAGGTTAGAATTATTCCCGCTTTTTTAATGAAACCATTTTCGTCAACACGGGCAATCATTTGGAGAGCAAAATGGAAATCGGAAAAAGAATCCGGGAAGTCCGGAAAGCAAAAAAAATCACTTTGGTAGAATTGGCCGCCAACACGGGCGTGGCGCAGGCGACCCTGTCCCGGATCGAAACCGGTATCATGACCGGAACGGTTGACAGTCATCAGCGCATTGCCAAAGCGCTCGGGCTCAGCCTGGCGGAACTTTATGCCGGAATCGACGAAAGGCTCCAAACCGTCGCCCATCAATCCAAAAGCGAAAGAAATTCCGTCAGCCTTCACGGCGGCAAAATAAGGAGAGAGGTCCTGACCCAGCAGGCGGGAAAGAAAAAAATCACTCCTTTTCTATTAACGCTAGAGGCCGGGTCCGAAACGGAAATTGAAAAACTGGAAGCCGGGATCGAAAAATTTTTCTATGTGCTGGAAGGAGAGATCACCGCCAGAATCGAAAAGAAGGATTTTACGCTCAAGGAAGGCGAGACGCTCTATTTCGAAGGATCCCTGCCTCATCAATTTGCCAATACCTCGGGAAGAAAAGCAAAAATTCTCTATGCCGTTTCTCCCCCTTCGCTTTGATCCGCCCGGAACCAAAAAACGAAGAGACGGAAAAACTCCCTCAGAGGCCCGCTAAAGCTTGGCCGATCCAAGCCAGATATTTCCGGTTTCCACGCTCAATCGGGAGGGCGATGATTTCGGGGACTTGGTAGGGATGATTTTTCTTGAGCCATTTTTCGAGGAGCTTGAATTTCTGTTTCCGTGTCTTCATCACCAACAACACTTCCCGGCAGCGGTCGATCTTCCCGTTCCACCAGAAATAGGACCTCAATCCCGGAATCACATTGACGCAGGCCGCCAGATGATTTTGCACCAACAGTTTCGCGATACGGGCGGCTTCTTTCGAGGAGGGCACCGTCGAAAAAACAACTAGGGAATTCATCCGGAATTATTTTGCCGTATTCAGCCAGGTCCGGTAATGACCGGATTCTTCCATCACGCTGACATGTCCTTCCCGCGCCAGCCAGCCCAGACTCATCAAAATCAACTCCCGGCTTTTTCCGATTCCTTTCGTCATTTCGTCAACCGTCGCTTCTTTATGCTGATCCAGATAATGCCAAATATCTCCCGCCGTAATTCCGATTTCCGTTATCATGGGTTTGCCCTCCTGAAATTTTTAGGTTCCCTTAATTTGAATTATATATGTCTTTTCCTATTTTAACAATAAAAATGCTTAATAATGCTTATTCTAACGGAACGAAACCCTAAGCCATTTTAAGATATGCGGTTAGGGTAACGTTTTTTCGAAAAACCTTTTGAGCTATTTTAAAACGCCTCGCACGATAAAAAATTTTAAATTATGCTATAATTTGATTCCTGAAAAAATTTCGAACTAAATCACCGTTTGAATTGTTATGTGAAAGCCACGGAATCGGAACAATTTAAACCGCATTAGGGAAAGAGCCGTTGAATGAATCAAACTTTGATCTCGAAGAAAAATCTCTCCGGAATTTTTTATATCGTTTCGGCGTCCTTCGGATTTTCGTTGATGGCCGTCTGCGTCAAATGGGTCAGCCGCGACCTCCCGTCCATGGAAATCGTGTTCTTCCGCAGCGCCCTCTCAACCCTCATGTTTATTCCCATCATGATGCATCAGAAAATCTCTTTCCGCGGCCACGACCGCCCGATGCTGCTCCTGAGAGGGTTGAGCGGTTTCATCGCCCTGAGCCTGCATTTTCTGACGATCGCGAAATTGCCGCTCGGAGTTGCCGTGGTCTTAAATTATACCGCGCCCATTTTCGCGGTTATTCTGGCCATATTCTTTTTAAACGAGAAACCGGACCTTTTCCTGTGGGGGATGGTCCTTATTTCGTTCTCCGGAATTTTTCTTCTGACCGGCGCCAGACTTCAGCGGATGGACTGGTATATTTTCCTGGGATTGCTTTCCGGTTTATTTGCCGCCGTCGCCTACATCGCAATCCGCTCCGTCGCGGACCACGACTCGCCCCTGACGATTATTTTTTATTTCACGGCCATTTCCACCGTCGGATCGGGTTGTCTCGCCTGGAAAACTTTCGTCTGGCCCTCGCCCGCGCATTGGATCGGAATTTTCGCGCTTTCCGTCGGGGCTTTTTTCGGCCAGCTCTGGATGACCCTCGCCTACCGGAACGCGCCCGCCGCGCTGATCAGCCCTTTTTCCTACCTGACCCCGACCTTTGTCTTCATCGCCGGGGCGGTCATCTGGAAGGATCCGTTTACGACGCTAAACATTTTCGGAGCCCTCCTGATTATTCTCGCAGGCTGCTTCATCTCGCTCCGGGAAATACTATGGGAATCCCCTTCCTGAAAAATCTCCTCACCCCGAGGTCCGCCGGGCCTCGAGACATTTTTTCAGATATTGCCCCGTAAACGATCTTGCTTCCCCCGCGATTTCTTCCGGCGATCCCGCCGCGACAATTTTCCCTCCCCGATCGCCTCCCTCGGGGCCCAGATCGATCACATAATCGGCAACCTTGATCACGTCCAGATTGTGTTCGATCACAACCACGGTATTCCCCCCGTCCCGGAGCGAAAAAAGGGCTTTCAGGAGATTCCGGATGTCCGCGAAATGAAGCCCGGTCGTGGGTTCATCCAGGATATAAAGCGTCCGGCCGGTCGCGCGCTTCCCCAGCTCGCTGGCCAGTTTGATCCGCTGAGCCTCGCCGCCGGACAAAGTCGTCGAAGACTGCCCCAGTTTCACGTACCCCAATCCGATCCGGTCCAGGACGAAAAGTTTTTCGCGGATCTGGGGAACCGCATGAAAGAAATCCAGCGCTTCGCGAACGGACATTTCCAGCACGTCGGAAATATTCCTACCCCGGTAGCGGACCTCCAGCGTCTCCGGATTGTACCGCCTCCCCTGACAGGTTTCACAAACCACGTAAAGATCCGGGAGAAAACTCATGGAAAGGGTCTGCATCCCTTCTCCCCGGCACGTCTCGCACCGTCCGCCTTTCAGATTGAAACTGAAACGGGAAGGGCCGTAGCTGCGCATCTTCGCTTCATGCGTCTGAGAGAAAAGTTTCCGGATCGGTCCGAACAAATCCGTATACGTCGCGGGATTGGAGCGGGGAGTTCTTCCGATCGGCGATTGGGTGATCTCGACGGCCTTGTCCACCGCCTCGAGTCCCGAAATCCCGCCGTGTTTCCCGACGCGGTAATGGGTTTTCCAGACTTTGTTGTGGACCGCTTTGAACAGAATGTCGTGGACCAAAGTGCTCTTCCCCGATCCCGAGACACCGGTCACACAGATCAACAATCCCAGCGGAAATGACGCATTGATTTTTTTTAAATTGTGTTCTTCGGCCCTTTTCACGATCAAAGCCGGAACGTTCCGGTAGCTTTTCCGGACTTCGGGAATTTCGATCCGAAGGGTGCGGGCGAGATACCGGCCGGTGAGAGAATTCTCGGAGCCGAGGATATCTTCCAAACGCCCCTTCGCGACCAGTTCGCCTCCCTCGCGTCCGGCCCCGGGCCCCAGATCGATGATAAAATCCGCGTAGCGCATTGTCTCTTCGTCGTGCTCCACCACCACCACCGTATTTTTCATCGCGCAAAGATGCCTCAGAGTCTTGAGAAGCTTCCCGTTGTCCCTCGGATGCAGCCCGATACTGGGCTCGTCCAAAACATAAAGCACCCCCGTCAATCCCACGCCGATCTGCCGGGCAAGCCGTATCCGCTGAAGCTCCCCGCCGGCCAGCGTGTTGACCGGGCGGTCCAGCGTCAAATAGCCCAGTCCGACTTCCGACAGAAAATCAAGACGCTCCCGGATCTCCGTGAGAATCGGCTTTGCAATCGGCGCCTCCCGGTCTTCGCAGGCAAATTCGCGGAAAAATTCTCTGATTCTCTCGACCGGCAACGCAACCATCTCGGAAATATTTTTACCGCCGATTCGGACCCCTTGAACTTCCTTCCTCAATCGCCCGCCCCC
>JAKQXH010000039.1 GCA_029561555.1 Candidatus Omnitrophota bacterium | reverse complement strand
CCTCCGGGACGCCTTGGACAACGATGCGGCGGCGATGGTGGTGAAAGAGCGGGAATACCGCCATGCGCTTGAGAATCTCAAGAAACTGCCCGATCTCGTGGTGTGCGATTCTCAGGTTGTTTTGAAAATGACCGCCGACACGCCGCGCGAAGTGAAATGCACGACGTTTTCCATTCTGTTTTCAAGAAACAAGGGGGATCTTAAGGAAATGGTTCGGGGTGTGACGGCGATCGACGGATTGAGGACGGGGGATAAAATCCTGGTTGCCGAGGCCTGCAGCCACCATGCCGTTCAGGACGACATCGGACGCGTCAAGATTCCCCGATGGCTTCGTCAGTATACCGGTGCGGACTTGGATATCCGGACCTGTGCCGGCCGGGATTTCCCCGATGATCTTTCGGAATACAAATTGGTGATTCATTGCGGGGCCTGCATGCTGACGCGGCGCGAGATGCTGGCCAGGATTCAGGAGACGAGAGAAAAGAGAGTTCCCGTCACGAATTACGGCGTATGCATTTCTTTTCTGCAGGGAGTTTTGGAGCGGGTACTCGGGCCTTTTCCCGCGGCGCTGGAGGCGTATCGGCAGGCTCAGTCTAATGCAAAGGAGGAAATTCGGAATGGCTGTTGAATTGAAAGATGAGACGGTGTGGGTCCGGGAGCGGATCCGGGAAGAGGAAATTTCAAAATATTTGGACGGCGGAAAAGATTTTATTCCCGATGATGAAATCGGGCGAAAATTAGCCGAAAATCAAAAACCGGACCGAGCGAGGGTCCGGGAGATTCTCGCGAAATCATTGGCCGTTCAAAACCTGACGCCCGATGAAACGGCGGCCTTGCTGCATGTGACGGATGAAGAGCTTCTGGATGAGATGAAAAAGACGGCGCTGGCCGTGAAGAAGAAAGTTTATGATAACCGCATCGTAACGTTTGCCCCCCTTTATATCGGGAATCTTTGCGTGAATAACTGCCTTTATTGCGGGTTCCGGAAAGACAACGAGGACACAAAGCGTCGCGTACTGAATCTTGAGGAAATCCGGAGGGAGACGGAAATCCTGGCCGGCCGGATCGGTCATAAACGGTTGATTGTGGTTTTCGGGGAGCATCCTCAGACGGACGTGGATTACATGATCGCGACGATCAAGACGATTTATGATGTCAAGACGAAGGCCCGGGTCGGAGAGGGAAATATCAGGAGAATCAATGTCAACGCGGCTCCGATGTCGATTGAGGAGCTTCGCCGGCTGAATGAGGTCGGGATCGGGACCTATCAGGTGTTTCAGGAGACGTATCACCACGAGACTTACGCGCGCCTTCATCCCAAGGGCTCTTTGAAGGCGCACTATGCGTGGCGGGTGACCTGCATGCATCGCGCGCTGGAAGCCGGGATCGATGACGTGGGGATCGGCGCGCTGTTCGGACTTTCGGACTGGCGTTTTGAGGTGATGGGACTTGTCTATCATTCGAGGGAGTTGGAAGAAAAATTCGGCATCGGCCCCCACACCATTTCGTTTCCGAGACTGGAGCCCGCGTTCAATACTCCGTATGCGGACCGCTCGCCGTATAAAGTGGACGACGAGACGTTTAAAAAGATCATGACCGTCATCCGGCTCGCGGTCCCTCATGCGGGCATGATTGTCACGGCCCGGGAAAACGCCCGGATCCGACGGGAGGCGATTTCACTGGGGATTACCCAGACGGACGCTTCGACCAAAATCGGGATCGGGGCGTACAGCGCGGAAGGCGAAGATCAGGAGGGCGACCGGCAGCAGTTTTTTCTCGGTGATACGCGCAGTCTCGATGAAGTGGTCCGCGAACTTGCGGAAATGGGCTATATCACGTCGTTTTGCACGGCGGGGTACCGGTGCGGAAGAACCGGAGAATGCATCATGGAACTGTTACGAAGCGGACAGGAGGGGAAATTTTGCAAGTTGAACGCGGTTTTGACCTATCGCGAATGGTTGGATGATTTCGCAAGCGAAGAAACGCGCCGTGCGGGCGAAAAAGTTCTCGGGCAGGAGATTCTGGAAGTCAAAAACCGCATGCCCTCCATCTATCCCAAATTCATGGAGTATTATGAACGGATCAAACGGGGAGAACGGGACCTTTACTTCTGAGCCGTGGGTGAATTTCGAAAAGGCTGCGTATGCGCTCGAACGGAATCATGATGTGTGTATTCAGCTTGCTCGGATCACCGGTAACCGGTGGGCCTATATCGCGGGATCGATTGTGGACCGGATTCCTTCCCAACCCCCCCGGCGGATCAGGCTGAACGAACATTACGGGCTGGTGGTGTATTGCGGCGAGAAATTTTCTCTGGGAGAAGATGAATTGCTTCGATTGTTCCGAAAAATCTTTCCGGACGAATCCGATGACGCGTGACGAAATCGTTTCCTGGCTGATTTGCGACGATCCGTCTCCTTTGTACCAACGTGCGGATGCGGTGAGAAAGGAATTCTGCGGGGACGCGATCCACAAGCGGGCGATTATCGAATTTTCGAATTGCTGCGAGCGGGACTGCCATTATTGCGGGATTCGGCGGGGCAATTTTGGGCTAACACGCTACCGGATGGAGGATAGTCAGATTTTTGCTGCCGCGCAGGCGGCTGCGGCCCTCGGCTATCGAACCTTGGTGCTCCAATCGGGTGAGGACCGGTACGATGCGACTGACAGGATCTGTTTCCTGATCCGAAATATTAAGAAAATGACGAATTGCGCGATTACTCTATGTGTCGGGGAAAGAACGGGCGAGGAATATCGTGCGATGCGGGAAGCGGGAGCCGACCGGTATTTGTTGAAGTTTGAGACTTCCGATCGCGATTTATTCCGGGCCCTTAGACCGGGTTCGTCGTACGATGAACGGATAAACTGCCTTCGCCGGTTGCGGGAACTGGATTATCAGGTGGGCTCCGGATGCATGGTCGGCCTTCCGGGACAGACGCCGGAGACACTGGCCGACGACATCTTGTTAATGAAAGAATTTGATTTTGACATGATCGGGATCGGCCCTTTCATTCCTCATCCCGACACGCCGCTTCAGAACTCGTCAGGCGGGTCTTTGGAGATGACTTTACGAATGATTGCGCTGGCCCGCATTGTGACGCGCAACGCGCATCTCCCGGCTACGACGGCGATCGGCAGCATTCACCCGCAGGGGCGTCAAATGGCCCTCCGATGCGGAGCGAATGTCATCATGCCGAATTTCACGCCGCAGGAGTTCCGGGCGCATTATCAGATCTATCCGAATAAAATCTGTATCAATGACCGTCCCGCTGACTGCGCGGTTTGCGTGGATGGAATGATCCGCTCTCTCGGGCGCACCGTTGCGACGGATCCGGGGCATAGCCTGAAACGCGGCGGGCGGGGAATCGCACAAACGGCGTGCAAATCGGGTGAGGGGAGTTACAATAAAAGGAAGGCCGGCTGATCCGGTTCGGGAGGATAGTCGATGGGTTTTTTAATCGGAATCGCAGTGACCCTGTTTGTTCTTTTCCTGATGTGGAAAACCAAAGCGGGGAAGAGAATTCTGATTTGGGCTGCGGTCGTGATCGGAATGGCGCTTCCTTTTTTTCTCTACTGGTTTTTCGGTTATGTCCTGCCGTACATGGTTGCTTCCCGGAAATCTTAAAAGACGGACCTGTGAGCGATAAAAAAGGCAGGTATTCGAGAGGAATACCTGCCTTTTATTTTTTCACAAACAGACGAATTTACTTGCCGAGCTTTTTCAAAGCATTTTTCAGTTTTCCGGTGTTTTTTTCGGTTTCTTTTCCCGCTTGATTGGCTTTTTTCTCCGCATCTTTCCTTGTTTTTTCGGCTTGTTTCCGGGCTTCATCGGCCTTTCTCTTCGCTTCGTTTTCCATCTTCTTTGCTTTTTCTTCGGCTTCTTTCTTCGTTTTTTCGGCTTGCTTTTCCGCGTCTTTCTTTGTTTTATCGATGTCTTTCTGAGTCATGCCCGGAGGAGTCCCGGCGCCTTTCCAGCCTTCTTTCATGCCTTTCAGCCAGCCGGCGGGTTTCTTTTCATCGGCGGCATAGGTCATGGAAGGGCTGAATACCAATGAAACAGCGAAGATTCCTGCTACGAGCAAACAAACAGTCTTTGACATGGGGATAACCCTCCTTTGGTTGGATGTTTCTTGCGGCGGCATTATAGCGCTTTCGCGAAAAGAGCCAAAACGATTATTTTTTTCGAAAAGCGATTTTTGTTCTTGCTACTTGGCAAGAAAATGCTAAAATTCACATCTGAATCGTACCTAATTTCACGATTTAATGACTCGAATGACTAAATCCGTTATCTTAAAGAAAACAGAACTTAATCACTTTATCGAAGCTCTTGCCCGGAGCGCGGCGGTTGTGGCTCCCATCGCAAAGGGAGTGAAAAGTTTCGCGTTTGAAGAGGTCCGGGACGGAAAAACCCTTTCACTGAAATATATCCCCACGATTTTACCGCCCAAAAAATATTTCATGCCGCAGCGCGAAAAAATCCAGGAATTTGACCGAAAGGCGTTTCGTTGGACTCCTGTAAAGGAGAACGGATTTGAGAAGCTTGTGATTTTCGGGGTGCATACTTGCGATCTTTCGGGTATTCAATTTTTGAATCAGGTCATGGGAGAGGATCCCAAGGACGTCAATTATCTCGCGCGCATGGAAAAAATCACGGTGATCGGTTTGGAATGCAATGATTACTGCGATTCGTACGCAAGCTGCGCCGTGATGAAAACGCATCTGCCTTCCGGAGGGTATGATCTGTTTTTCACCGAATTGGCCGGGAGTTTTTTTGTGGACGTGGCGACGCCGAAAGGGGAGGCGATTGTCAAAGGGACGGGACTTTTTAAGGATGCGGGAGAGGTGGAGAAGAAAGAATTCGAAAACCTGCGCGCAAAGAAGGAAAAAATATTCCGTCAAGAAGTAAAACCTGCGAATGAAAACCTCAAAGGAATCTTTGCCCGTTCTTTTCGTAGCGAAGTCTGGGATGATTTGGATCGCCGGTGTGTCGCTTGCGGGAACTGCACCAATGTGTGCCCGACTTGCTACTGTTTTGATATCCGGGATGAAATGGACCTGAACCTCACGACGGGGGCAAGGACCCGGGTGTGGGACAGCTGCCAGAACGAAGAATTTGCCAAGGTTGCCGGAGGAGAAAATTTCCGTGGGAAAAGGGGCGCTCGCCAAAGACACCGGTATATGCGCAAATTCAACTATCCCGTGGACCGTTTTCAACGCTATAGCTGCACCGGCTGCGGGCGTTGTAGCAGGACCTGCATGGCCAAGATCAATCTGAAGGAAACGATCGACACTTTGGCGGAGGCTTTGTCATGACCCAATCCCTCCTTGACTCTCCGTATGTGGTAAAGGCCGGAAAGATATTGAATACAAAGGAGATGACCAATCTCGAGAAGTATTTCGCGATTGAGCTTCCGGGGCAGGAAGATCTGGCTCACGATCCCGGGCAATTTGTTATGGTCTCGCTTCCGGGTGTCGGAGAGGCGCCGATTTCCGTTTCCTCTTCACCGACCAAAAAGGGATCGTTCGAATTGGTTGTGAGGCGCGCGGGATCGGTGACAGGCGCTATGCACAAACTCGGCGCGGGAGATACGGTCGGGATTCGAGGGCCTTTCGGGAGAGGGTTTCCCACAAAAATGCTCGAGGGTTTTGATCTTTTATTCATCGGAGGCGGATGCGGAAATATTCCTCTTCATTCTCTGATTACCTTTGTCTTGGATAATCGTTCCCGGTTCGGGAAAATTAATATTTTGCTCGGATGCAAGACTCCCGAGACCCGTTTGTTTGTGGATGAACTGACTCAATGGGAGCAGCGTTCGGATATTTTTGTCGACAGCACGGTGGACCAGGCGGGACCCGGATGGAAGGGGAAAGTCGGATTGATTACGAGCCTGATCCCCGGGGTCAAAATTGATCCCAAAAGAACCTATGCCGTGATTGTCGGGCCTCCGATCATGTATAAGTTCGTGATTCAAGAGCTGCTGAAACGGGAGATTCCGGACAGCCAAATCGTGGTGTCGCTCGAGCGGCACATGAAATGCGGAGTGGGGAAGTGCGGACATTGCCAGATCGCGCAATATTACTGCTGCCAGGACGGTCCGGTTTTTACGTACAACGAAATACGCAATAATTACGAGGCACTCTGATTATGGGAAAAGTACGGGTTGCTTTTTTTGACTTCGCATGCTGCGAGGGCTGTCAGCTTCAGGTGGCGAACATGGGCGAGTCTCTGCTGGACGTTTTGGGGGCGATCGATGTGGTGGAGTTTCGCGAAGTGATGTCGGAGAAATCAAATGATTACGACGTGGCTGTCATCGAAGGAAGTATCACGACGCCTCACGCGGTCGAGCGGATCAAGGAAATCCGGAAGACGGCGAAAATTTTGATTGCCTACGGTTCCTGCGCGACGATCGGCGGGGTAAACGGGATGAAGAATAACTTTGATCTGAGCGATATCCGGAATTACGTTTATCAGGACAAGGCCCGTTTTTTTGAGACGATCCCGACGCGGGCCGTGCATCAGGTGGTGCCGGTGGATTATTTCGTGCACGGATGTCCCGTGTATCTCCCGGAGTTCGTGAAAGTCCTGAAATGCGCGCTGGCAGGCATTCCCTACCGGGTCCCGGACAGCGCGGTCTGCACGGAATGCAAACTCAACGAAAACGAATGCATGTACGATAAAGGCATTACCTGCCTCGGTCCGGTCACGCGGGCGGGATGCAATTCCTGGTGCGTGAATAACGGCAATATCTGCTACGGCTGCCGGGGCATGGTCACGAATCCGGCGGAAAACGGTGCGAAGGATATTTTGGAAAAGTATCAGATTCCTTTGGAGTGGGTCGAGAACAAAATGAATATGTACAATAAAGCGCGCGAGCAGGATACGGAGAGGAATCCCGATGGGAAGAAATGTTAAGGTCAACGTCGAATACCTGACCCGCGTTGAGGGCCACGGGAATATCGTGGTCAACGTCAAAGAGGGAAAGCTCGAGGAATGCCGCCTGGATATCGTGGAAGCGCCCCGGTTTTTTGAGGGCATGCTGAGGGGGCGCTCGATTTTTGAAGCCCAGCATATTACCTCGAGGATTTGCGGAATATGCTCCTGCGGGCATACGTTGGCCTCGATTCAGGCTGCCGAAAGCGCGATCGGATTCACTCCTTCCGAACAAACCCGGAAATTGAGAAAGTTCCTGCTGCATCTTGAAACGCTAGACAGCCATATCCTTCACATCTATTTGCTCGTGGCTCCCGATCTCTTGGGGGTGAAGAGCTTTGTGCCGCTTATCAATACACACAATGAAGTTGTCCGCCGCGCGTTGCGGATGAAAAAAACCTGCAATGATATGTGCGACATTCTAGTCGGTCGGCATGTCCATCCGATTTCATGCATTGTCGGAGGCTTTACGAAACTACCCCGTCCGAAAGATCTCGATGATATGCTGGCGCTTCTGCGGAAGTTCGAGGAGGACATGAAGCCGACCGTTGATCTTGCCGCGACTCTGAAATTTCCGGAATTTCAACGCGAAACCGAATATGTCGGGCTCGTGAATGACACGGAGGAATATCCTTTTCTGGAAGGAGATGTCGGCTCGACGGACGGCATGCGGGTGAAAAAGGAGGAATATCGGAAAGTTACCAATGAATTCGTGGTTCCGCACTCTTCGGCTAAGCACGCCAAATGGAATCGCTCTTCCTATATGGTGGGGGCGCTTGCGCGCGTTAATTTAAATTATAAGAAGCTTTTACCCAGAGCGAAAGCCCTTGCGGACGCGCTGGGCATTAAGCCCGTTACGACCAATTCCTATCTCAATACGGCGGCTCAGTTGGTGGAGTGCGTGCATTGCGTGGAAGATGGGATCAGGATTTTAGAAGAATTTAAGACGGACGGCGTGAATCACGGCGAATTGGTGACCGTGGGATTGAACGAAAGAGGGACGATTCCCGTCAAAGCGGGGCGCGGCGTGGGGGCCGTGGAAGTTCCCCGGGGAATTTTGTTTCACGATTACGAGGTCGATGCCACCGGGAAGATCGTGAACGCAAACTGCATTATCCCGACCAGTCAGAATTGCAATAATATCGAACACGATATGAGGAAATTGGTTCCCGAAATCCTTGACCGAAGTGACGAGGAAATCACTCACCGCCTTGAAATGCTGGTTCGCGCGTATGATCCCTGCATTTCCTGCTCGGCGCATTTTCTGAATGTCAAATTCGTTAACCGCTGAAATTCTCGAAGTCCTGAAGCTCCGTCCGGATCAAGATCTGATCATCACCGCAGGGAATTCTTTCCGGAAAGACGACGGGGTCGGGCCCTATCTTTCACAGAAACTTTCAAAACTTCCCCAAATCAGGATCTTGCACGGCGGGGACACTCCGGAAAATATCATGGAAGAGGCGATTGCCATGAAACCGTCCCGTGTTTTGGTTTTCGACGCGGCGGATTTCGGGGGCCGGGCGGGTGAGACGAGGATCATTCCAGAACATTCGATTCCGCAAACGGCATACAGCACTCATTCCATTCCTCTCAACGTGATTACGGGGATTATTGCCGGAGAGGCACATGCGGAAGTTATTTTTATCGGGATTCAGCCCCGAAGCGTTGAATTCGGGGAAGGGTTGTCTGCGGAAGTCAAGTGGACGGCGGATGCCATTGCGGAAGCGGTTTTGCGGCAATTTTCCGGTTAACCGAGGAGGACGGATCAATGCATGAGATGCATATTTTAGGGGATTTGGTTTCGGATCTGAAAAGACTGGCCGCGGAAAATCGAGCGGAACGGGTGACGAAAGTTTCCCTCGCGATGGGGGAATTCACCGAGATCAATGAAGAAATTCTCCGGCATTATTTCAAAGAGCACGGAAAAGGGACGGTGCTGGAAAACGCGGAACTTTGTATCGAGAAAAGCCCCACGCGGGAGCTTCGGCTGCTGTCTTTTGATTGCGAATAGGAACAAAACATGTGCTATGCGATTCCCGGAAGGGTAAAGTCGGTTCGGGACAAGACGGTTCTCGTCGATTATTTCGGTGAAGAGAAAAAAGCCTACAACGAAATCGACGGACTTTCCGCCGGCGATTATATCTACGCCCAAGGCGGGTATGTGATCGAAAAGATCCCCGCGCCCGAGGCGGAGGCAATTCTCTCCGTATGGAAGGAAACGTTCTTCGAACTCCAGGAAGTGGATGTTTTACTTTCCCGTGTTGATCTCGAGGCCAAGGGGATAGATCCCCGCGTCGGACGCATTCTTGACCGGGCCGCAAATGGACGGAAACCGTCGAAAGACGAGGTGTTGGAGTTGTTGAATCATGAAGATACGGGATCCCTGACCTTGTTTTTCAAAATCGCCAATTTTCTCCGGCAGAAGAATCTCAAGAATTCCTGCTGTGTTCACGGAATTCTCGAGATTTCGAATTACTGTTCCGAAAGTTGCGCTTACTGCGGAATTTCGTCGCATCATCGGGGCCTTTCCCGGTACCGGATGAGTCCTGAGGAGATTGTTTCGGCCGCATGCGAGGCCGTCGGAAAGTACGGGTTTAAGGCCCTCGTTTTGCAAAGCGGAGAGGATGCCGGGTATCGTGTGGAAGAATTGGCCGGGGTCATCCGGACGATTAAGGAGAAGACTCCCGCGTTGATTTTCGTGAGTTTTGGCGAGGTTGGGATCCAAGGACTTGAAAAGTTATATCAGGCCGGGGCGAGGGGGCTTTTGATGCGCTTTGAGACGTCCAATCCCGAGCTTTACGGCCGCTTTCATCCGGGGGCTAAACTTGAAACCCGCCTGGAGCATCTCCGGAAAGCCTATGAGATGGGGTATATGATTATTACCGGCGGTCTGATTGGATTGCCGGGACAGACACGAAAAGATCTAGCGGATGATATTTCCCTGACACGGGACCTTCGCGCGGAAATGTACAGCTTCGGACCGTTTCTCCCTCATCCTGAGACGCCTCTTGGCGAGGTCCTTCCCGTCGGCGAAACGGAAGTGCTGAAGGTCCTTGCGGCAAGCCGGCTTATTGATCCGTTGGAGGCTAAGATTTTGGTCACGACGGCTTTTGAGACTCTAAGCTCCGAAGCAAGAAGAAAGGGACTGCTGGCGGGAGCCAATTCCGTTATGATGAATATAACTCCCGTCGAATATCGCCGGCAGTACGCGATTTATCCGAACCGGGCGTGGGAAAATGATCTGATCGAGAAGCAGATCGAGGAAACCATTTCGCTCTTAAGATCTTTGGGGCGTGCGCCTACCGACCTTAGCGTCCGCGAAAAATCAAACCCGTAAATAATTCTTCCGCCCAAGATTCCGGCGAAAAGACTTTACTGCCGCTCAAAGGCCACTTCGTCGAGAAGGATGCTTCCTTCTTTCGGGATCGCGTTGATATCGTCGAATACGAGAATGAATTCGTTCAGATTGCTCCAGTCCTTGATTCGCGGAAATTTTTTAAGGGGAAGAGAAATCTTCTGCCATTGGCCCGTGATTCCCGTGAGGATATATCCCGAATTCATTCCGGCCTTGTCTTTTAATTCGATCTTTACGCGCTTGGTAAACCCTCGCTGGGCGTCGCCTTTGATATAAAACGTTAGGGTATTGTAAGGAGTCGCGTTAAGCCCGTTTAATTTCATCCAAAACCCGTTGTAGGCGGGATTGGGAGAATCCACGTCAAAATCAAGGCGAATCGAATAGCCGGTTTTATCTCCAAGGGCATCATCTTCGGCAAAGGACAGTCGGCATCCCTGCGTGTCGTCATTGGGGTCCTTATCCCAAGCGCCGAAATCTCCGTCTAGATTGTTCGGTTTATCGCCCGTGTTGAAATCCGCGACTATAATTTTCGGCTCCTGCGGGACGGAAGGGGGAGCATCTTCTCCGGTCAGACCGGAACCGGGGAAGGAAAAAAATATTACCAGGAAACATATGCATACGGTTAAAAGCTTCATAAGGGTCTCCTTTCAACGATGAAATTTTAAAGACTTTTCGGAAAAATGGAAACGTTTTATTGTTTTCGCTTCCATCACCAAGCCTAACAGCTTTAGATGAATGGGACGTGAATTTAAGATTAAAATATCGTCACGATGAACCGCCCGGTTCCGGAACGGGACGGATTCCGGTTCCTCTGATGAAAATTCTTTCCGAAATGTGGGAGTTGATATAGACTTTCGGCAGGCTATTTTGTTTGACAAATAAACGGTCAGGATCGCGATTCCTTATATTGGAAAAGATTCGGGCGGAAAATCGGATCAGGCGGACCCGGTTTTCCGGAAGGGACAATCGAGGAGACCCGTTATGAATGAAAAAATTTCCATCCCCATTGACGTCGATTCGATTATGGAGAAAGCGTCCTGTGCCGCCGCAGTGTTCAGCCAGTTGAGCCAGGAGCATACGGACCGGATCGTGGAGGCTGTTTACCGGGCCGCGTTTGATAGCCGGGTCCGTCTTGCGAAACTTGCCGTGGAGGAGACGGGAATCGGGAATTGGCGGGACAAAGTCGTCAAGAATGTGGTTGCCACCCAGCTTGTGTATCATGACATTAAAGACCTTAAGACGGTGGGAATCATTTCCGAAGACGAAAGAAAGGGGATTGTTGAAATCGCCCAACCCCTGGGACCGATCTTTGCCGTTATTCCCGTTACGAATCCCACTTCTACCGTTTTATTCAAGATCCTGATCGCTTTAAAGACAAGAAATCCGATTATCATCCGGCCTCATTCCAGCGCGATCCGGTGCTCAAATGAGGCGGCCCGTATTTGCTATGAGGCCGCTTTGAAGGAGGATGCTCCGGAGGATTGCATTCAATGGCTGGAGAATACTTCCCGAACCGAGACGCAGGTGTTGATGCAGCATAAAAAGCTTGCCTTGATTCTTGCGACCGGAGGGGGGAGTCTCGTCAATGCCGCTTACAGTTCCGGGACGCCCGCACTGGGAGTCGGTGCGGGCAATGTTCCTGTTTTTATCGAACAAAGCGCGGATGTCCCGTTTGCCATTGAACAGATCTTGATCTCAAAACTGTTTGATAACGGAACCATTTGCGCAAGCGAGCAGGCGGTAGTCGTGGAACGCTCGATTGCCGCGGAGACTATGAATGAATTTAAACGGAAAGGGGCTCACTTTCTTTCGGGAGAGGAAATGAAACGGATCGAAAATGTTGCGTACGATTCCGGGAAAGGCGTGATGAGTGTGGGGGTGATCGGGAAAACAGCTTTGGAAATCGCACAAATGGCAGGGATCGAAGTTCCTCCGGATACTCGCCTTTTAATCGCGCCGCTGCAGGGGATCGGAAAGGACTATCCGATTTCCTCCGAGATTCTCGCGCCGATTCTTGCTTTCTATGTTGCGGAGGATTTTAAACATGCCGTTAATCTGTGCATTGACCTGAATTTTCATGGAGGAATCGGCCACACGGCGAGTCTTTTCTCGAACGACGAGGCCAAGATTAAAGAATTTGCGTGCGTGATGAATGCGGGCCGGGTGGTGGTCAACATGCCCGCTTCTCAAGGTGCCGTCGGCGGGATGTATAATTCACTTTATCCCTCGTTCACTTTGGGATGCGGGACGGGAGGGAAAAACATTACGACCGATAATATTACCGCGCGGCATCTTCTGAATATTCAGCGGATCAGCCGGAGGAGAGTGAATCAACGTTTTGAACGGTTCAACAAGGAACTTTATTTTGACGAATCCCTGGACTCGGAAGCCATTGAGAGGGAGTATAACCGTAATTTCTAAGAAAAACAGGACGGGAGACGCTTATGGTCGGCTATATGGAAGAAGGGGGGAAGCTATGCTGCAAGTTCGAGCAGCGGTTGGATACCGTGAACTGTCTTGCATTCGAGAATGAAATTTTAGAAAAGGTCAAGGGATTCGCGGGAGAGATTGTGTTCGATCTTGAAAAAGTTAATTATGTCGCATCAGCGTTTCTGCGCCTCTGCCTTCGCGTGTTCAAAGAGATTGGCTCAGGACGGTTCACCGTGATTCACGTTTCACCGGAGGTGAAGCGGGTTTTTAAAATCGCGGGGTTTGACAAGGATCTTAAGATTCAATAGAAAAACCGTTTTTTCGGTTGGAATCCCATTTCACAGGCGAAAACGGCTATCCATAAAAGGAGGGAACATGGGGTTAACGATTGATATCGGAAATCGAGAACGGGGTGTTTATGTGATTTGCCCGGAGGGACGATTGGACGCGAATACAGTTGTTTCTTTTGAAGAAAAGCTCAACCCTCTTTTGGTTCCGGCAACCAAAACCCTGATTTTGAATCTCGATAAATTGACGTATCTCAGCAGCGCCGGTGTCCGCGCGATCTTCAAGATCCGGAAATTTCTTTCTTCCCGCCAGGGTACTTTCATCATGACCAATCTCCAGCCGCAAGTGCAGAAGGTCTTTGAGATTATCAATGCACTCCCCGAAACCCCGATTTTTGAGAGTATTGAAGAGGTCGATCGTTATTTGGATGCGATTCAGAAAAAAGAGGTCGAAAAGCAAGATCGTTTTTCAAATCCCTGATCCGGCCGTCATGACAAGACGAAGATCGGATTTCGGACAGACAGGCCTGCGGGTTATCGGGCTTCTGGCTATTTTAGCGATTGCCACGGTTTGGCGACCGTCCCGCGGAGAAAGCGCAGCGTTGAAGAAAATTACACTCATGACGGAATGGCTTCCGCAGGCGCAATTTGGGGGTTTCTATGCCGCGAAGGAGAAGGGGCTTTACGAAAAATACGGTTTAGATGTGACGGTTCTTCATGGCGGCCCGAGCCGTTCGCCTTATGATTTTCTTGAAAAAGGAGAGGCGGATGTTGCCATGCTTTGGTTGGCTTCCGGGATCGAAAAGAGGGCGAAAGGGATCCGCCTGATTCATATCGCCCAGATTGTGCAGAAATCGGCGTTGATGCTGATTGCCAAAAAATCGAGCGGGATCGAAACTCCGGGGGATATGGAAGGAAAGAAGATCGGGCTTTGGGATTCGATTTATCAGATCCAGCCGAAGGCATTTTTCAAAAAGAGCGGAATCCGGGTTGTGATCGTTCCCCAGTCCTATTCGGTCAACCTGTTCCTTCGGGACGGAGTCGATGCCGCGTCAGCGATGTGGTTTAACGAATATCACACGATTTTAGACGCGGGATATGATCCGGATGAATTGACGACGTTTTTCTTTTCCGATTATGGATTGAACTTCCCGGAGGACGGTCTTTATGCAACGGAAGCGAAATTTTCGGAAGATCCTGCCCGGTATGAGGCATTTGTGAAAGCTTCGATGGAAGGCTGGCGATATGCCTTCGAGCATGAAGAGGAAATTCTCGGTATGGTTTTACAATATATGAAAGAGGCTCATGTCCCTGCCAATTATGCTCATCAGCGGTGGATGCTGGAACGCATGAAAGATTTGATCCTGCCGCAGGATCGGACTCGCCCCATGGGGGCATTGGCGGCGGAAGATTACGAGAATACGGCCCGGGTACTGAAAGAAAGCGGTTTGATTGACGGGGTCCCTCTGCTGGCCGAATTCCATAAAGGGGGAGAAGGAACCCATGCGGAATAGGAGTCTTGCCTTCAAGCTGGCTTTTTTTATTCTGACCTGCAGCAGTGTTATTTTGGGGACAATCCTTGGCTATAATTATTTCGTTTCCCGCCAGATGATTTTGGGAAATGTCGAGGCAAGCGCCCGGGACCTCGCCCGGGAGACCGCGCAAAAAATCGAAACGGTGATGCACTCAATCAAGGAAGTGCCGGAGACTCTCGCCGAAGCTCTGGAAGAGATCCCTTATGATGAGGAGACCCTGAAACGTCTTTTGCGTTCCGCCGTTGAGAATAATGACGGGATTTTTGGCTCTACGATTGCTTTTGAGCCGAATGCCTTTGACGGAAATTCTCTTTATTTCGCCCCTTATTTTTACCGTTCCGGGCGGGATATCCGGCTGACCTGGCTGGGAGGGGATGATTACCGTTATTTTTCCCTGGATTGGTATCAGATTCCGAAGGAACTCAAACGGCTTTGCTGGACGGAACCTTATTACGATGAAGGCGGCGGGAATATCATTATGTCGACCTGTTCGGTTCCTTTCTATCGGCGATTTGGAGATGAGCGGCGGTTTATGGGTGTCGTGACGGCGGATGTATCGCTGGTTTGGCTTCAGAAAATGATTTCGGCCATCAAAATCGCCAAGACCGGCTATGCGTTTCTCATCTCAAAGAACGGGACGTTTGTGACGCATCCCCGCAAGGCCCTAATTATGAATGAAACTATTTTTAGTTTGGCCGAAAGCCGGCAGGATGCGAAGCTCCGGGAAATCGGACGGGATATGGTGCGCGGGCGATTCGGCTTTGTACCTTTCAGGAGTTTTGTGAACGGCAAGGATTGCTGGATGGCATACGCGCCGATTCCATCAACAGGGTGGTCGGTGGCGGTGGTTTTCCCGCGGGACGAGCTGATGGCCGATATCATTCGGTTAAATCAAATTGACATTGTGCTGGCATGCGGCGGGTTTTTCATTCTTTTTATCGTCATTATCCTGATTTCCGATTCCATTACGCGGCCGTTGAGAATCCTGGCCCGCGCGACGAAAGATATCGCGAAAGGGAATTGGGAGATTGAACTTCCCGATTTAAAATCCAAGGATGAAGTGGGCAGCCTAACCGCCTCGTTCCTCTATATGAAGGAAGCCCTGAAAAAATATATCCGTGAACTTACCGAAACGACCGCGGCCAAGGAACGCATGGAGAGCGAACTCAAGATTGCCCATGATATTCAAATGGGAATTGTCCCGAAGCAATTTCCTCCTTTTCCCGAACGGAAGGAATTCGATCTCTATGCCGTTTTAGAGCCGGCCCGGGAGGTCGGAGGGGATTTTTACGATTTCTTTTTTATCGATGAAAACCGTCTTTGTTTTGTCATCGGAGACGTTTCGGGGAAAGGCGTTCCGGCCGCACTATTTATGGCGATCACAAAAACGCTGATTAGGGCCAGTGCGAAAGAATTTTCGAGTTCCGAAGATATCTTGCGAAGAGTTAATGCCGAAATTCTCAAAGACAATGAAGCCTGCATGTTTGTAACGGTCTTCTGCGGTATTTTGGACGTTCAAACCGGCGAGGTTTCCTACTCAAACGGCGGGCACAATCCTCCCCTGTATTTGCGGAAAGGAAAAGGTTGCGAATTCCTGGACGGAGAGCATGGAGCGGCTCTTGGTATTTTGGAAAACGGCATGTTTGTCCGGAAGAGTTTCTTCATGGGGGAAGGGGACGTTCTTTACCTGTATACGGATGGAGTGACGGAATCCTGCGACGAAAGCGACAAGCTCTATTCCGAGGAAAGACTGAGAAATTTTCTTTCCGGGAATCTTGAGGAATCACCCAAAGAATTGGTCAAAAACACGCTAAGAGAGATTCGTTCGTTTTCCGGAAAAATGCCTCAAGCGGATGATGTTACTTTGCTGGTGCTGAAATATTTCGGGAGCATGTCAGCGGGAAAACTTTCGAATGAAATGATTGTGGTATTGGAAAACACGCTAAGCAGTCTTCCCGTATTGGCCTCGGCACTTACGGAATTCGGTGTGAAGCACGGCCTCGAAGCGGAAGTGATCAATAATGTCAACTTGGCGCTTGAAGAATTGGCGGTCAATATCATCTCATATGCGTATCCGGATGGCGGGAAGCATGAAATTCTCATCCGTCTTGAAAAATGCGAGAGAGAATTTCTGGTCTGGATTCAGGACGATGGAAAACCTTTTAATCCCCTGCAGGTCCCTGAACCGCCGATTGAAAAGCCATTAGAGCAAAAGCCGATCGGAGGACTCGGGATTCACATTGTCCGGAATCTAGCCTCGAATATTGAATACCAGCGTCGGGAAGGAAAAAACATCCTCATCTTGAAAATCTTGCGCTAATTCCGGAAACTTCGGGAACCCTTGCCCGGCTTTTCAAGATTGCCTGAAAAGACATCCCATCCTTACTTTTTCTTATTTTTTTGTTGACTTATCATTGGGCGAGAGTATTATATTACTCCCTTTTCCGCTATTGACATTATACATTTTTAAAGCAGTTCCTATCGGTCTTATTTTAGATTCCTGAGTTGATAGTCGAGAGAAGTATAATGCCAAACGAAAGGGCAAAGCATTGCTGGCAAAAGAGTTATGAAAGTACTGCTGTTAACGAATGAATATCCGCCCAATACCTATGGCGGTGCCGGTGTCCATGTTTCCTACCTGAGTCGAGAGCTTTCCAAGTTATGCAATGTGAATGTCCGCTGTTTCGGGGAGCAAAGACTGTCCGAAAAGATGCTCTCCGTTATGGGATTTACGCCGAATCACAAGGATGCCTCATCGCCCAAACATCTCCATCGCGTATTTAGCGCATTGCAATGTTGTCTGGATTTTAACGCCGAGAACATCGATTCGAGTATCGTCCATGCGCATACTTGGTATACGCATTTTGGAGGAATTCTGGCGAAGCTGACATATTCGATCCCTTTTGTATTGACCGTTCATTCATTGGAACCGCTTCGTCCCTGGAAATTCGAACAGCTCGGTGGAGGATATGATTTCAGCTGCTGGGTGGAGAAAACAGCCATTGAGATGGCGGATGCGGTGATCGCGGTTTCCGAGGAAACCCGGCGGGATGTTGTCCGGATTTTTAACGTGAATGAAAGAAAAGTCCACGCGATTCACAACGGAATCGATCTTAATGAATACCAACCGACCCGCGCGCCCGAAAAACTTCTTCCGATAGGAATTGATCCCCGTAAACCGTATGTCCTCTTTGTCGGCCGGATTACGAAACAAAAAGGGATTTTTCATCTTTTGAATGCGATCCGGCATCTTGACTCCGATGTCCAGATCGTTATTTACGCTTCGGCGGCGGATACCGAAGAAATTGCCCAGGAGATGAAAACCCGTATTGCCCGGATTAAGCGGGAGCGGGGCGGGATTTTTTGGATTGATAGAAAAGTGGATTTGGCGACGAAAGTGGCTTTGTATTCTCATGCGACAGTTTTCTGCTGCCCCTCCATTTATGAACCGTTTGGAATCATTAATCTGGAAGCGATGGCGTGCGAATGTCCGGTAGTTGCGACGGCCGTGGGAGGAATCCGGGAAGTCGTCCGGAACGGCGAGACCGGTTTTCTGGTCCCGATTGAGCAGGGGACCGCAGGGTCTTTTGAACCTGTGGACCCAGAGAAATTTTCGGCGGATCTGGCCGAAAAAATCAATGTCTTGCTCGAGAACCCGACGCTTAGAGCGCGAATGGGGACGGCCGGAAGACAGCGCACGATCGATTGTTTCAGCTGGACTTCGATCGCCAAGAAAACTCATCAGTTATATCAAAATCTGCTATCCGCGACTCAGCATAACCGGGTTTTGTCCGCGCTTGCCGTCTGATTGCGGAAGAACGATTTTCCGCTCCTTCTTTTTCGTGCTGCCGGTGATTTTCCTTATTTGGAAACGGTAACGGAAAAAGAACCTCTGTGACGTTTTTTGAGACGGTTACGGCCGTTTAGGTATCAGTTTTTTCTTGTCAGTGTATCCCAGAGTGATAGAATACCTGCCAATCGTTCCGACTTTCACGATTCGACAAATTATATGAAGATATCACAGAAGACGGTTAGCCGGGCTCTCCGGTATATTCGGGTCCTTGAGCATTTGATCAAACAGGAAGTGGCGCTGGTTTCTTCCAAACAACTGGCGTCTTTGGTCGGATTGACGGATGTACAGATCCGAAAGGATATCTCTAATTTCGGTAAAATCGGAACTCCCCGTATCGGTTACAATGCCGCGGAGCTGAAAAGTACGCTCGAGGAGTTTGTCCTTCAGCAGGAAAAAGTGCATGTGGCCCTTTTCGGGGTCGGAAACCTGGGGACGGCAATCCTACGCTATACCGGGTTCCATAAGGACAAGATCAAAATCGTCGCCGCTTTCGATGTCGCGGAAAACAAGATCGGTCGGAATGTCAACGGTGTTTCCATCTATCCCCTCAAGCGGGCTCCCGAAGTGATCCGGAAAAGGCATGTCGATATCGGAGTCATTGCGGTTCCGGTCGAACACAGCCAGGAAGTTGCCGACCTGATGGTTATCTCGGGATTGAAGGGGATTATCAATTTTTCCCCGACTTCGATCTGCGTTCCGGCGAGGGTGTTGGTCAAAAATATCGATTTGACCATAGAATTTCTTTCGCTTTTTTGCGATATGAAAATGTGATTCGAAAAATTCTCGCAATCGAGGAGATATGAAAATGCGGTATGATTCCCGTGCGACGTTAAAGGAATTTGATGAACTGATGGTCAATATCCGAGGGAAAATTCCCGGCCCCTACGCGGCTTTCATGAAGGAGAAAAAAGCCGTCATTTGTTCCGGAAAACTTCCGGAGAAAACGAAATGGCTTCTGCTCCTGACTGCGGGCGTAAGCCAGAAATGCCCCGTTTGCATTCCCAGAGCTGTCCAGCATTGCCTGGGATCGGGGTGGAAAGAAGAGGAGATTTTGGAGGCCTGCATGGTTGCGGTGCTGGTAGGCGGGTCGAGTGTGATGACTTATGTAACGCTGGTTGAAAAAGCGATCGAGGAATTTGAAGACAAAAAATAAATTTGAGAGGGCTTTCTTGCGAATAGACGGTTTGAGAGCGGAGAAACACGCGTAAAATGAGAACGATAAAGCTTCGGACGGAGATTTTGCAGGCTTTTCTGAAGGTCATTTTTTTGTTGAGCCTCCTTTCTTCGGTTCTCGGCTACTACGTGGTTAAGAAGTATGTTGTGGGGAAGGCTCAGGATCAGATGAGGCGGGATCTTGCGACGGTTCGCCTTATGTGCCAGAAACAATTCGAGGGAATGGGATTGGTGTTTTCATTGGTCTCCCCCGAGACGGATCTTGAGCGATTCAAGAAAAACGTGGGGTTGGATTATCTTTACCTTGTCAGCGGAGCGGATATCCGGAATTCCGGGAGCGAAGCGGTTCAGGATGCCATGAGGACCGGAAAAGCGGTCAAATCACACCGCCTTCTTTCCAAAACGGAACTGGAAAAAATGGGAGAGGATATTTTTCGAAGGGCCGAGATTGAGATCCGCTCGACGCCGAAAGCCCGTCCGACAAACCTGAAGGTTCTTGAAAACGCGTTGAGCCTTGAATATGCGCAGCCGATTTTGGACGGTTCCGGAAATGTCCGGGCGGTTTTGTACGGCGGGAAAATACTGAACCGGAATTTCAAATTTATTGATGAAATTTCCAGCATTGTTTTCGAAAAACAGGTTTATGACTCGAAACCGGTCGGGACCGTTACGATTTTTCTTGATGATGTCCGAATTGCCACGAATGTGGTGGATAACGCGGGACAGCGCGCCATCGGGACGCGGGTTTCGGATACCGTCTACGAACGCGTGGTCAAGAAGGGCGAACGGTGGATCGACCGTGCGTTTGTCGTAACGGACTGGTATTTGACCGCTTATGAACCGATTCGGGACCTCCGTGGGCGGATTATCGGAATCCTCTACGTAGGGATTCTTGAGAAGCCTTTTACGGATCTTGAGAAAAATCTTCTTTTGGTCTTTTCGCTGATTATCCTTTCCGCGGCGGGGCTTGCGATGATCCTTTCCCTGATCCTTTCGTCCACGATTTCAAAACCCGTAACGGAGATGCGGGACGCCACCGCCAAAATCTCCGGAGGGAATTTAAATTACCGGTTGGGGAACCGGATACCGGTCATGGAGCTTAACGAGCTTGCGGATTCGTTTAATTTAATGGCCGAGCGGCTTGAGGAACGGGAACGGCGTCTGAAGATCGCGAATGAAAAACTGGAGGCCCTGAACAAAAGCTACCTGGACATGATCGGTTTTGTTTCGCATGAACTAAAAGGAATTTTGGGGTCCATCGTGATGAATATTTATTCCGTCAAAGAGGGGTATCTGGGCGCGTTGAATGAGAAGCAGCAGAAAGCCGTCAATGCGGTCGCGAACAGCCTGGATCATTTCGAGAACATGGTCCGGAACTATCTCGATCTGTCGAGGATTGAAAAAGGCGAGTTGGAAGTCGTAAAATCCGAATTTGATCTCGTTTCGCATATTATCCGGCCGGCTGTGGAACATTTTGAGAAACAGCGGCAGGCAAAAAATATGAGAATCGAGACTTTTCTCCCTTCCGAAGTTCATCTTCTCGCCGACCGCAATCTGATTGCAATTGTTTGCAACAATTTGCTCGGGAATGCCCTCAAATACGGAACTCAAGGGGGAGTAGTTAGAATTGATTTAAAAGAATATCCGGACGGGGCGGAAGTCCGCTTCTACAATGACGGCAGCCCGATACCGGAAGATCAAAAACCGTTTTTATTTAAGAGATTTTCCCGGTTGCCCGGCTCTGAGAAAATCAAGGGGACCGGTTTGGGGCTTTTTATTGTGAAAGAAATTGTCGAAAAGCACGGCGGAAAAGTCTGGGTTGAATCACAGGCCGGCGGGAATACGTTTATTTTTACTCTGAAACGCTAGGCGGGTATCATTCGGAATCCTTCAAGAAAGGCGGGAGGTAATGGCGGAAGATATCAAGGAATTGCTGAAGAAGATCAAACAAAAAGCTATTCATGAAAATCTAAGTAAATGGACTGCGTCGACCCGGATCAATATCGGGATGTCCACCTGCGAGATTGCGGCGGGATCAAAGGCGGTTCTGGAGGTTTTGCGGAAGGAAATCGGCAGGAGGAAGATCCGGGATGTTCACATCGGTCAAAAAGGCTGTGTGGGGAGGTGTCACCTTGAGCCGACGGTTGAAGTGTTTCAGGTCGGGAAGCCTCCTTTTAAGTATGAAAATGTCGATGCTAAGAAAGCGCGGCAAATTATCGCGAACCACTTTTCTAGGAACAAAAATCTCAAAAACGGGAGCGAGACAAAATACGATTACGTCAGCAAAGATTCCCTGACGGACAAATCACGGTTTATTTTCGGGGATTTGGATTATTTCGCTAAACAACGGCGTATCGTTTTGAGAAATTGCGGGGTGATCGATCCGGAGTCGATCGATGATTATCTTTGCGTCCGGGGGTATGAGGCGCTGGCAAAGGTGCTGGCCGAGTATGAACCGGGAAGGGTGATTGACGAGGTGTCGAAGTCCGGTCTACGCGGTCGGGGGGGAGGAGGATTCCCGACGGGGACAAAATGGAAGTTTGTCGCCGATCAAAAAGCGGACGTCAAATACGTCATCTGCAATGCCGACGAGGGAGACCCCGGGGCTTTTATGGACCGGAGCACGATTGAAGGGGACCCTTTTAGTGTGATCGAGGCGATGACGATCGGCGGGTATGCGGTCGGAGCAAATAAAGGGATCGTTTACATCCGGGCGGAGTATCCCTTGGCGGTTGAACGCCTGAAAATTGCCATCAGGCAGGCCGAGGCGTTGAATCTTCTGGGAGACAACATTTTAGGCACCGATTTTTCATTCAGAATTGAAATTGTTTTAGGGGCCGGGGCGTTTGTCTGCGGTGAAGAAACAGCACTGATTCATTCGATTCAGGGCGAAAGGGGAATGCCGAGAATTCGCCCGCCGTATCCTCCCGTGAAAGGTTTATGGGGGAAACCGACACTGATCAATAACGTCGAAACGTGGGCCAATATACCCGTCATTCTCCTTGACGGAT